>NZ_JBRAJI010000038.1:0-28560 GCF_052744395.1 Desulfurispora sp.
AGTGCCATCTCTGGTTGTTAATGGGATATTCGGGGCTTAACCGAACACCAATGGGGAGATAGCTTTCTTTTCCACCACCACATCCTCCATTGTCAGCTTGCTGCACAAAAGCGGCGAGGCCGGATCATAGAGGGCCATATTTTTTTCCACGGCAACCTTGCTGTAGTTGGCGTAACAGTAGAGACAACCGTGCCGGCAGGTGTTGTAGGCGCCAATGTCCACACTGGCCGCACAGCCGCAGGACTGACGCTGGTTTTTGTCCTTTTCCACCCGCAGGACACGGCCGGTGATGCTCGACAGCAATTGCCCATCTATACAGCGGGAGGGCATAATGCCAAATTGGGACAAATCCAGATCCTCTGCACAACTGGCCAATTGCAAACCAAAATGCGCAGCCAGCCGGGCCAGTTGCTCCGCCAGGTACAATTTTTCTCCGCGGCTGATTTCGCGAACCCCAACCCCTCTTAAATTGCGCTGAGCTTTGGAGTAAAAATCTACAAAACTAAATACACAGTTCCTGGTGTATCCGGCCAGTTTATCCGCCAGACGAACAAATTGCTCCAAATGATACTGCAGAGTTATCTCCCCACTGAGGATTACAGGATCATACCTCCAGATCACCCGCTCGGCGCCAATTAAGCGGGACAATTCACGAAAGGTTTGCACACACTGCTCCAGAGGGGGCAAATGCTTCTCCAGTATCCTTCCATAAGGATTTAACGTGTACTGAAAGTAATAGGCATAATCTTCCAGTAAATACAATCGTTCAAACATGGGCCGGGGATTTTTAGTCCAGAAAACTATTCCATCCACTGCCTGCTTGTTCAACAGCACTTTACTCACCCGATGGATGTTCATGGGATTACGCACCAGCACATAACCTTCCTGAAGCCGCCTCCAGAACCATTCACTGTAAAAGGCGGGAATATCGGTGCGACGACTGGCACTGATGATCATCTTCAAAACCCCTTTCTGATGACCAACTGGGCACTGCAACATTTTTCCCAGGGTGAAAAATGTTGTCTGATATAGGCCGGAACAGTAAACAGGATATCATTGACCGGGTGCTTCAGACCATAGCAACTATACTTGCGTTGACCATGCAGCGGGAAATGGAATCTCCAAACTTTTGATCCGGGACGCCGCGCCAGCAGCCGCTGCTCCAGGTACTCAAAATAATAGCGTGCTGTGGGAATGGTAACCAGTTTGCGAAAAAATGAATGGTATTTGGCATTGATGTCATTAACAATTATAAAAGAACCATCGGGCATCCGGTTGATGATGTTAACCACAATGCTGTCAATAAACCCTCACAAATCATCGGGCGGCATCACTCTGGCCATATCGGAGAGCAAATACTGCATCACCAGAACATTGGGCTTAAAATGACCGCCAGCCATGCTCTTTGTCTTTGTCCGCAATAAACTCAAAATATCTCCATATTTAAATGCTAATTCCAAATCATATTTATCCGCTTTATAAACAATCATTCTGTGTACCGGTTGCCAGAGATAATTCCTATCTACACCTACATACTGCAAACCTGCACAGCGTCCCAACTGATTTCTGTGATACAGGAAGGCATACAGCTCACTGCAAGAACCACATCCCAAAGAAAGCACCCGCAAAGGATAGGGAAATTGGTGCCATGGTAAATTTCTGAGCAAAACTGCCATTTCGGATGCCTGACGGTAGACATACTTGCATACATAGTAGTTGATCATACTGCGGCAGTCATAATGACGCGACGCTTTGTAGAAATGTATTTTTTCCAGACAGCTGTTGCAATCCATGCCACAGGATGCTGCGCAAAAACATGTGTTTTTGTTTGTCTGATAGTCACTGTAACAATATTCGACTACCTGATTAAGCAACAACATTTATTTTTCCCCCTTTCCTTTTGCCGAGGTAACTGGTAATACCGGGTAAAGTCAAACGTGGACTTTGCCCGCATTTCACATCAGGCATTTGCCACACTGTTCATAATAGCAACCGAATAGGGGGAATTATTTTGCAAATTGGGCATAAAAAAACCCACCATACAAGGAGGTGGTATGTATCGGGAGGCTGTTTTGTTTCAATCCCTTACAGGGATTAACGGCCGTTGGCACGAATTAAATTTAATTTCACAAACAGAATTACCAATTTTAAGTTTCAATCCCTTACAGGGATTAACGGCCGTTGGCACGAAAAATTTGCATTTGTCAGTATATCTATTGCTGCTATTGTTTCAATCCCTTACAGGGATTAACGGCCGTTGGCACCGCGACCCGCGCAAGCCAGGAATGGCAAGGGCTGAAAATGCATTTTGCGCGGATCCTTTTAAAAACTTCATTCCTGGCCCTCAGCACCGGTTAAATTTTACCACATCAATTGCGCCAAAGTCAATAACCACAAGCTTTTGCGGATTCGCGCGGATCCCCCGGGAAAATGGCCACAGCTTCGATCCGCGCAATTTCCATATATTATCACAAACACATTTTTCAAATATTTTCAATATCCAATTATAACTGTTCATTCAGGAAATCATAAAAAATAACCCCACCCGAAGGCAGGGAAAATACTCATACCAAAAACACATCCTCTCTACGCAGTTCTTCACCTCCTATTCTGATTACTTTCCCGGCACATCCTTCACAAAGGATATAGTATCTAACACTATCCTCCGCCGGTTTTATATGCTTTTCCAGCTGGTGACGCAGGCGCAAAAACTGCTCTTTGCTTAACTTCTGACACTCAAAGACGCTGAACTGCATCCACTGGCCGTAGTTTTTCAGCACTTTATGCACCTTGTTGCGCCGCTTATCGTCCTGCACATCGTAAGCCACAACCACAAAAATCACCCATCACCGGCCCTTCCCAAACCAGACATCATCGCCACACCAGGGGTGGATATTCTTCAATTTCCCCTGTCAGGCATTTGGCCAGCAGTCTGGCCTGCAAGTCCATGCAGCGCCGGTAACTGGCCTGATAATTGAACACCGGATGCCTTATTTCGCTGTTTTTCTTGGTCTCATACTGGACTAGAAATTTTTTCCTGGCCTCATCCTTTAGATAGACGGCTCCACCTATTTCCTGACTGAAATCGTCCGGTTTGATTATGCCTTTGTTCAAGCAGGCCAGCACCAGTGTATCCACTATCACCGGGCGAAATTCTTCCATCAAATCCAGGGCCAGCGATGTACGCCCATAGCGCTGGCGGTGCAAAAAGCCCATGTAAGGATCCAAACCCACCGTATTTACCGCACTGGTCATGTCTTTGGCCAGCAAAGTATAGCCCAGACTGAGCAGACTGTTCACCGGGTCGGTGGGTGGCCGCTTCACCCTGCCGGCAAAAGAAAAATCTTTCTTGATCATTTCGCCGAAGGCCTTAAAGTAGACGGCAGAGGCCACTCCCTCTACTCCTCTAACCGCATCCACATCGGCAGCACCTTCCAATGCTTTGAGTGCCTTCTTGATTTCCTGAATAAAAATTTCATCAATAGCAGCACCCTCCCGGCGGGAACGCTGCAGCACATAGAGCATGTTTTTTATCTTTCCCCGCACAAAACACCGGGCCAGCCAGGCGCTGGCCGCCCCATCCAGCGAAGCTCTGTACTGGGCTACGCGCAAAAGACAGTTTTTAGGCGCAGGCGGCTGCAGCCGGCCTAGGAACTTACCGTAAGCAGTAAGATAAACCACCTCTATTCCATGTTCTAAAAACATGGCCGTAGCCGCGGCGGTTACGGTGACCCGACCAAAGATCACCACCTGATCTATTTTAATTAAAGGGATGTCCTGCACAGTGCGGCCTTCCAGTTCCACCACCACGCGCTGGTCCACTTTGCGCACCACGGCCCCCTGTTCCATCAGGTACAGCGCCGCCACTTCTAATCCTCCGTTCTGGAAACACTTTTTTTCAAACGCTCCACCTCGGCCGGCAGACATACGGGGTACACACTGCAGCCCCGGCAGCGCGGCCCATATATGGCCGGGGGCATCGACTGACTGACCAGAAGTTGCCGCACATCCTCAATCAGTCGCACAGTTCGCTGTCGCAATTGTTCGTCCAGCAACACCTTTTTACGCCGTCCACTGGCGGCATAGAAAATATAGCCTTCCGGCACCGGCCGGCCCAGTGCTTCTTCCAGCGCCAGAGCCTGGGCACAAAGTTGCACTTCATCATTATCCCAATCTCCCCGGCGCCCTTTTTTGTATTCCACCGGCCGGTATTCTCCGGCATTCACTTCAATTAAATCTGCCCGGCCCACCAGGCCATATTTTCTGCTAAACAAATAACGTGAACGCAACTCCAGGATATCGCCCCGCACACTGTCCTTTTCACTGTGTACCCGCTCGTGCAAAAATGTGCCGGCCAGGGTATGCTCATTGTCCATAAATTCACCGCTGACATGAATGTAAAAACAGCGCCGCGGGCAGTAGCTGTACTGGTTCAGGGCCGAAATGGGCACCAGCTCTTCTTCGCTCCACTCCCTTTCCTGCTCTCTTTCCCTCACATTTCCACACAGCCCGAAAGCCAGGGTAAATTGCTTGCCCCGGTCAGTTTCATCCATCGCTTCCCACATCCCCATGCCGGCCGGTTTGGGTAATGAGGCGCCGGCATTGCCCCATGCCCATGGTGGTCTTTTGCCCCACACCGGCGTAGAAGGCGAAATCGGCCAGCAGGTTGAGTTGTCTGATCAGCAATGAGCCTGCTTCCCGCCAGCGTCCTTCCGGCAAAACTCCAAAGGTGCAACGCCCGGTGAAGCCCACATATTTGCGCCGCCGGCCATAATCCAGTGTACGGGTCTCCAGCTGGTAGCGGGCCGGAAAAACACATTCCTCCACAAAACTGTTCAAATCGGGATGCAGCGGATACTCGGGGGCAAAATGCTGCCACTTGCGGGCCAGACTGGCGAAAACCAGGCGGGGCAACGGCAGGGGAATGTTAATATTGCCCTGGCGAAAGGTGGTGGGACTGGCAAAAAGCAAGGTAATCTCTTCCTCCTGCCCGGCGTTTTCCCACAGGGTGACGTAATCGGAGCAACCCGCCCACTGGCTGCCCATCTGGGGCAATGTGACCAGTTTTTCTATCGTCACCGGTACGCCGTTAATATGCAGTTCTTCCGGCATGGGCACATAGCCGGTAAAAAGCCGGCTGATGTTGGCAAAAGCCTGCTGGGCCAGCAGGGTAAAGCGCACCCGGCAGGGGGTATGGGCGGGCAAGGTATACCCCGCACTGCGCCCGTAGATGGGAGAAAGGGTAAAGGGCCTTGGGCCAGGCGTATTATGCAGCAATTCCGCATAGGCGGCATCAGCAGCCTGAAACAGGCGAAAGAAAAAACCGTGCAGGCTGGCCCCGGGAAAACTGTGCAGCGGCAAGTCCTGCTGGGGAGAGAAATGCAAAACCATGCTGTACAACATATCTTTTCCTCACTTTGCGGGCAAATTTTTAAACAATAAACACTTCAGCGGCAGTGCTCAGAGTGCTCATAAAAAAGGCCTCCAGGTCAAAGGCAATGGCAAAAGGCCGTACGGTATTGCACCGCTCCCAGGTGAGGTCGTAAAGGCGCATGAGGGGAGGCAGGCGGTAGTCGGCCAGCAGCTGGCTCCTGGGGACAGTGCTCACCCAGGCCACGGCCCACATGTCTGCCAGCTGGTCATTGAGTTCTTCCAGATCCAGGTCGGGCGGGTCTGTATACACGCACAGCCCTTTTAGGCGCACCACCTGCCCCCGCCTGGCCGGCGGGCAGTACCGGGGTGGCAAATCAAAATACACCCTGCGCCTTTGGACCAGCAGCCCATCTACCTGCCAGTAGGCTACCGGCTCTTCTCTTTCCAGGCGAGCGGCAAAATGCTCCGCCGCCTGCTCCCAGGCGGCCGGCAGGTGCTGCCTGAACTTCTGGAAAAGCTGCTGAAAACTTGCCGCCGTTAGCAATTGCCCGCGGCAGCGAGCCAGCAAAAAGGGGAGATGGTAAAACTTAAAAGGGAAAAAGCCCCGGGCCTGGTCAGTGGTATCGTAAACCGCCGCCAGCAATTGCAGGGGCTGCCGGTCCGGCAAAAGGCGCTCCAGAAAGTTACTGCCCCGGAAGGTAAGCAGGGGAAAAAGGCGGCCATCCTGCCGGTAATGCTGATAAAGCGCCTTCACATCCTGCCCCCACAGGCCGTACAGCCGCTTAAGGAGCCACTCCATTTTCTCCTGCAAGGATCCGGCGGTATCGCTCAGTTGTTGAGCCAGCAGTTCGCTGTATAGATGCCAGGCCACCAGCGGACCATACTGTTTGATGAAACCATTGAAGCTGTGGTGCTCCAGATATGCCTCGCGTACCAGGCATTGTAATTCCTGGCGGCCGAGCACTGCACCGGATACGGCTCCGCTCTCCATTCTCTCACTAATATAGGCAGCCACATAAGGAGGTACCAGAGCTATGGCTAAAGGGACGGGGGCACCGTCTACAGCAACGCCCCGCCCCAACCGGCCCAGCCGCTGCAAAAACTGGCTGTCCGAGCGGGCCTCGAAAATCAACACATCTTTGCGGGCTGCCCCGACAAAATCTATACCCACCTCAATGGTGGACGTGCCCACAGTGTATGGCCGGGCCAATCCCTCCTGCCGCCCCCGCCGGTCCATAAAACCATACACTTCGCCAATATCCTGCCGGTCAATGCCCTTGTGTTCGTGCAGGTAGTCGGCCAGGGCCCTGGCTTCGTAAACCGAGTCCAGCACAAACAGCACTTTGGCCTCCGGATACCGCTTCTGGTACTGCTCCAGCAAGGGATAAGCGGCTATAATACCTTCCAGCCCCTCCCAGTTCAACAGGTTGGCCGGTTGAATGTATAGTTCCACCGGCTGAAGCACCTGCCGTTGCCCGGCCGGCAGCGGCAGAGTGCCAGTATCTTCATCGCCAGTAAACAAGCCGGAAGAACATCCGAACGGTGCAGGACCAGCTCTCTCCAGACCGTTTATTTCCACGGTTGGTATAGCAAGTGAGGCCAGCATGGCCTGAAACTGGGACACAGGAGTGGCTGAGGAAAAGATAAAGACATGGGGAGAAGCCGCCAGCTGGCTGATGCTGCCCACCAGCAGCGCTACATCATTCAACTGCTTGGCATTGTAAAGGTGAAACTCATCAAAAACCAGTAACTGGTATTCACTGAAGAGGCGCTGCATGAGCTGCTGCCCCAGGGCCGTACGGCGCGGTTGGGGATACAGGCGGTAGAAGAGCAAAAAGAGTATGTCCGGGTTGGTCAGCACCAAACGGCTCCAGTGACCCAGCACCTCCAGGTTGCTGCGTTTTTCCAGTTCCCGGCGCAGTTCCAGCAGCCTCTCCCCGTCCAGCAGCAAGAGCTGTTCTTGCGGCAGGCCCTGCCGGTTCAGCATGGCCTGTAAGGCCCGCTCCTGGTCGCGCAGCAGGTCATTGGTGGGGTACACACCTATGGCCTTAAATCCCATATCCGGGCTGAGCAGCAGCGGGGCAAAGGCGGCCATGGTCTTGCCCGCTCCGGTGGGAGAAAGGTTAAAGATGCACAGCGAACGGGAACCGGCCAGCGCTTCTTGCACAGCCTGGTACACCTGCCACTGGTGGGCCATGGGCAGAGTTTCTTTTAAATAGGGCAGCGGATAAACCGGCAGATCCAGCCCGGCCAATGTCAAATGTAGCGGCTTTCCCACCCCGACCACTCCTTTTAACAGTTCTGCATAACGCTTTTAGCCACCCCGCCGTTTTTTGGCCGCCGGCCTGGCACCGAGTATTGACGCCCCGTTGGCCAGAGCTGCTAAGTAAGCCAGGCGGGCCGGCAGCCAGGTTTTTTCTGCTCCGGGGAAAGTAGCCTCATAGCCCGGCTCGTCCTGAAAAACCGCACCGGCCAGCAGGTTGCCGGGCAGGAGCTGCAAGGCGCCGGCAAAATGCACCGGCAAAGCCGGCAGGTCGAGAGGATTGAGCAGGCCAGTACAATCACGCCGCCCGCCCGCGGTGGGCTGCACCCGGGCGGCCGGCTCATAGGTGACGCGGGCTTTGGCCATAAACTTGCCCAGGCGGATATAGGCGGGCAGTTGCCGCTCCTGGCGCAGTAAAACAAAAAAATCAAACATTGCTCCCGGACGAACAGCGCGCACAAAACCCCAGTTGGGATACCCGATGTTGCGGCCTCGCCCTAAAGTATAGCCTTCGTTAATGGTGTTGTACTGCAGAACCACCATTTCTCCCTGGAGCATGGTGGCCGGCGTGACATAACATCCAGCCTGATTCAAAGGCATAAAATGTGCCAGGTAGGACGGGGTCTGCTCGTCGCAATACCAGGCACCGCCCGCCAAACCCAGGGCATAGGTCAGGGCATAGTTATGAATGAACGGGCCGGTTTCCGCCAGTTTGCCCCGCTCATAAGTGGCAAAAAACAGGTAGTCCAGCAGTTTTAAATGGGCCCGCCAGATGGAAATGGCCATATTTTCACCGCCTCATTCCTGCTCACCGGCCGCTTCCCCATTACCACCACCCCGCTTGTCGGCATGAGCAACTGCCTGACCGGCCAGTTCCTGCCAGAAGGCGCCGGCAGCTTCCTCATTATTAAATATTTGCCGCAGTTCAGCCAGGGCAGTGGCCAGCTCTGCGCCCGACCATAGCTGCATACCTCCCCAGGCGTTATCTCGGGTATACTTGAGCACAGCCGGCAGGTGGCGCTGGAAATCGGATAACTCCAGGTAGCCGCTGGCCAAACCGGCCTGCTCGTCCTGGCTGAGCAGGTCATAATAGAGCTGGGTAAGCTCCAGGTTGGACAGCACCTCGCTGCGGGCCGTGGCTATGGCTACAATATGGTTGCGCACAAAGCCCTCCCGGTTGGCCTCCGCTCCGTAACGAGTGGTGAAGAGAATATTCTGCAGCACATAGAGCAGCTCCGCCGGAGTAACATCCAGCAGTGTTTCCACGCAGGGCAGGATAACCTGGGGCAAAAGGTGATCTTTTTCGGAAAAGGCACTGCCAGCCACGCCACCCGCCGTGCTGTCACTGATGGCATTGAGCTTGATGTTTTTCTGGATGTCCTGATAGGCCCGCACGCTAAAGGCCGTATCGGTAAGCACGCGCGCCTTCTGAGCTCCGGTACCGGACACAGCGGCAAAGCCGTACAGCACACAGTCAGGACAGCGGCCGCACATGGCGTCCATCATGCGGCAGGCTACTGCCGCTTTTTTAGCTCCCCGGCCGCGACCTTTACCCGACTGCTATTCCAAAAGCCCGGCATCGCGCAGCAGGGCCCGCCCGGTGCGGCGTTCGGGAGCAATTTGTTTGCGCTTGAACATGAGCACCCGGTCGATACTGCCGGTAGTGTTCAGACCGGCCTGGACGCGCTCCACATCCAGCACACCGCCTTCGGTGGTGAAAATAGCATGGGATTTGGTTTCTCGCAGGATGAAAATGTGCACATAACGATGCAGGGGATAAAGGGGTATTTCGGCGGGCAGAAAGTCCTTCACCCAGCTGTAAAGTTGCAGTTGCTGGTAACCAGTCTTGCTCAATTTATTTCACTCCCTTAAATAAATTTTTACTCTGTCTCAGCCGGTTGCTCGCCGCCAGAGCGGCGAGCCGCCCAGGATTTTTCACTGCGCTCGGCTATCTGGGTATCGGTAATGAAATAAATGCCATCGGCCAGCGCGTTGCTCAGGCTGTTCAGGCGGGCCATACTGCCACCGCAGCGCTTTAAAAACAGCTCATCCACCAGCAAATCGGCCAGACGGGAAAGTTTCTCCGCCAGTTCCTCCCCCCGGCAGGCCAGATAACCGGTATCGCCACCATCCAGGCGCTGCAGGCGTTTTTGCAGGAGAAAAACAGGTGCTCTGCCAGGTAGGCGGCCAGACCGCTGCGCAGAGCCAGCTCATGCTCCACCAGTTCCTGCCGCCGCTGAGTTGTAAGCATACTTTGCCAGGCCGACAGGAAGGTTCTTTCCAGGTGGTTTAAAAGCATATCCACCGGCATGCTGAAGCCCGAGCGTCCCGCAGCAGAAAAACCGGCCAGCCAGCGCCAAGCCAAAGCGATGCAGTCGTCATAGGTTTTGTCTTTGCTGTACTTGTCCGGTATGCAGCGGCGCACCAGTTCCAGTTCCTCCGCCGGCAACCCTAAAAGGCGGGTGAGTTCGGCCAGGCCGTCAGCGCCAGGCTGCAGGCGTTCCCAGAGTCGTTTGGCAGCGGCCAGATAGCGGGCCGTGCTGAAAACAGCCTGGTTGCGGGTAATATCATCATCCCAGCCCGGCGGCATACCCAGCTGGCGATGTAGTTCCTCCTGCGACAGGGTATAGTCTTTAATGTGTTTTTCCAGCGTCTTGCGCCAGAATCCTGGCTGAGCATTGCTCGCCGCATACTGGCGAAGCAGAGCGGAGATACCGGCGGCATCCAGAAACAGAAAAGCATAGCTCTGCACTTTGATGTTCAGCGTATCGAAGGCTTCACTCAGATCGGGCGGCGGTTGTTGCAGCAGCAAATGAAATATTTCCTGCTCTACCAAAGGCAGCAATGCACCGCGGACGGGCAGGTGCCGGTCGACCGGGCCCAGATAAAGAGTGCTGTCGGCAAAATACAGCAAGGGATAGAGTCCGTAGTTTTCCTCCAGCACCTGGCTGACGGCTCGATGCAGAAGGTTGGTAAATAGTCCTTTCAAGTCATCCAGGCGGTGATAATAAAAGGCATAGCGATGCGCCCGTCCCGGCGGCAAAAGCTTTTGCAGGCGGTTGGCCAGCACTGAGGTTTGCTGACAGTGGGTCATGGAAGCCATACAATCTGCCAGGTGCACCAGATCCACCAGCAGCGCCGTGCCGGGCGGGCAGGCACTCAGGTCACCGGTTTTGGGACTGCACAGGGACACCGCGGCCGCCCTGTGCATGGCCGGAACCGTGTCGGCAAACTTATCCAGGCCCAGGGCCTGTATTTCGGCCTGGTAATCCTCCAGCGCCTGGTCAAACTGGCTGCGCCCGGCATCCTGCGACACGGCATATTCGGTCATCTTGTGCAGGTCGTGCGTCACATACATGACTATGGCCCGGCGCAGGCCGGCTTCATCCACCAGCCGGATACCTTTTTTTTCCAGGAGAGCCAGCACCTGCAACAATCCGAACACTCCATTCTGGATGTGCACCAGCAGGGGCTGGTCAATATGTCCCTCACCCCAGGCCACTGTCTTGGCCGGCCGGCTGTGGTAGCCGCGCTGCACCATGGCCGGTATAATCCCGGCCACAAAATCGTCCAGTACCTGCGTGTAGATAAACGTCCACCTCCTATTAACATTTATTACCAGATGAAGTCTTGATGTTAAAAATTTCTTTTTTTAAGGCCATTATACAATTGGCGGTAGGAAATTTTATTGCCAAATTTCCAAAACAAAATAAAAAAGTCAGGGGTGATGTTTCCCTGACTCATCTTTTATCGCTGTGGCATACAGGGTACTAATGAAACTGCACATCTATGCTGCGCCGCGCCGCCCCTTTGGCCTTGGGCATGCGGATTTCCAGGATGCCGTTGCGGTAGCTGGCCGTGGTCTTGTCTTCATCCACGGGCGCCGGCAAGGTAAAGGAACGCTGGAAACGACCCACAAAACGTTCCCGCCGGTGCATCTGCTCCTCGCGCACTTCCTGACCCCGCTGGATAACGCCGCTGATGGTCAGCACGCCATTGTCAATGTTGATGTGCACATCTTCCTTTTTCTCCAGGCCGGGAATCTCGCAGGAGGCAATCACTTCCTGGTCGGTCTCATACACATCCACCCGCGGCCCGACAAAGTCGCGCTCCAGACCAAAAGGAGCAAAGGGAAAGTCCTGCCAGAAGCGGTCCATGCCCCGGCGCAGTGTTTCCAGGGGGCGAAACGGTTCATAGGGAATCAAGGCCATATAGAAAAACACCTCCCGCAGTTTTTTGGCATATATATTGTGCCCTGTTCAGCACCAAAATATATAGCGCGCGGCAGGCATGGCCCGATCCAGCCCGTATTAATACATATTACCAGTGCGCTATCAGCACATGGGCCAACATATAAATGAAAGTAAACACACATATACCTGCGGCCAGCCGTTCTTCCCGCACACTCCGGCTGCTTAACCTTTGTTCCACGACCTGGAGAGCGCGGGTAGCTTCCCGGTTTACACTGCGGATTAACCGGCGGTGCGGCCAGATGAACTCCACTTCGCCGCTGTGCACATTCAAACCCATGCAGGCACTTTGTCCTTCAATCACTTTTACCGGTACCAGTGCAGACATTGCCCTCATCCCCCAAACATTTCTTCATGGAATATATATTCTGGAACTTTTGTTTTATTTTATACTTTTATATACCTAGCGTCAATAGTTTTTTAGAATTTATGTTCTATCGACATATCCGGCAGGAAGCGGTCCCGCCTGCGTCGAATAGACAAGCAAACGGCCCGGAGGCGATAATTTATGTTTCCGCAAACCCACATCCACTTCGCCCGGCAGGTGCTGGGCCGCCTGAACACCGCCCTGATCCTGGGCAGCATTTTCCCGGACATGGCCATTGGTGCCGGCATCAAGCGGGAAATATCCCACTACTGCGGACGGCAAATGCTGGAGCACATGCAGGACAGCCCGGTGGCCGACTTTGCCCGGGGCGTGATCACCCACGGTGTGGAGCCTTTTGGTCTGGATTACTACGGCGATGAGAAAAACCCACCCCAGGAACGGGGTTACTGCTTTGAAAAGGGACGCAATTTTATCGCCTCCACTATTGAAGCCTGCAACATCCCGCCCGAAATGGGCTGGTGGAAGTCCCACAACATTATTGAAATGGGTGTGGAGCTGCGCATCAGCCGGCTGGAACCTTACGGCCGGCTGCTGCTGGAAGCCTTCCAGGATGAACCGGTGGTTCAGCTGGTCTGCCAGCAGGCAGGTGACTTTTTCGGCCTGGGAGCCGATCCCTTCTTAAAGCGTATTCATGCCTTCGCCCGCTACATTGACACCAGCCGGGCCACATCTCATTCCCTGGCGGAGAGATATGATTTTCAAATGTATTACAAGCACAAAATAAGGGTGGATATTCCCAGAGTAGCCCGGCTGATTGAAGCGGCAGCCGAAGCCGTAGCCCCGGACATTGAACAGTTTCTCAAGGAAACCGAAGACAAAGTGCGGCAGGAATTAATTACCCTTAAGGCGCTGGATCAGGGTATGTAGTCTTTCGGGCCATCTGGACGTTTCTTTAAACAAATACCCGTCTGAAAGAGAGTCATTTTCATGGTCAACAGGTTCGCTTCCCGGCATCCCGCAGGCTCATTTAGAATTATGCAGCCTGCTCCCGGTTACCTTCCGGATTACTTCTGGCTCTATCACCTCACCGCCTCGGTCACCCCCCTGGCCGGTGACTGCGGACAGCTGTGCGGCAAGACCTGCTGCCAGCCCGATGCAGCCAACAGCCTGGGGATTTATCTTTTCCCCGGGGAAGAGGCGGTTTTACACTTGCCCCGGCCCTGGCTTGAATGGGAAATTCACGACCCCCGCCACTATGATTTTCCCGCCAGCTGGCAGGAGCCGGTTCATTTTGTCAAATGTACCGGGCCATGTCCGCGGGAGTTGCGCCCCCTGGCCTGCCGCTTCTTCCCCCTGGCCCCCCACCTGCTGCGCGATGGCCAGCTGTTGCTCATATATGAAACCATGCCTCTGCCCTACCGCTGCCCGCTCATTGATCAGCGCCGGCGGTTGCAAAAGAAATTCATCTCCACCACGGCCCTGGCCTGGCAGGAACTGCTGCGCAACCGGCTGATCTACGATCTGGTCTGGGAAGACTCGCGACAGCGGGAAAAATCCGGCCACCGCCCGGCAGTCCTCTGGCCCGGCAAATTTAGCCAGCCCTGAAACCATTGTGTTTCCCGGGCCAGCGGCCCAGGTGAATATTGTGGCTTCAGTCCGGCAACCGTATCCAGCTGAAAGGAGTCCAGTTGAATGACCAATCGATCCCGGGACATACGCCGCGATTTCACCCTGCTGCTGCTGGCTAGCATCGGCACGGGCATTTACGGCGGACTGTACGACCCCATATTTAACAACTTTCTTGCCGATACCTACCGGATGGGCGAGGCTCTGCGGGGCGCCCTGGAGTTCCCCCGCGAGCTGCCCGGTTTTCTCACCGTTTTTATCTCCGGACTGCTCATCGCCCTGCCCGACACCCGCATCGCTTTTCTGGCCCTGCTGGCGCTGGCCGCCAGCCAGTTTGGTTTTGCCCTGTGGTCGCCCGGTCTGGGTGCGGCTATATTCTGGATGCTTACCTGGAGTGTGGGCGCCCACCTCTACATGGCCGTATATAGCAGCATTGGCATGAATCTGGCCGAACCGGGCCAGACCGGCCAGCGCATGGGCCAGCTGGGCAGCGCCAATACCGCTGCCTCCCTGCTGGGCTACCTGCTGGTCTGGTGGGGCTTTCAGCATGCCGGCCTGACCTATCGCACATCCTTTCTGCTGGCCGGCAGCATGGTGCTGCTGGCCGCCCTCTGCCTTTTGCTGATGCGACCGCTTAAGCCGGCCAAGCCACGTCGCGCACTGGTCTACCGCCGGGAATACCGCCTGTACTACCTGCTCAGTGTGCTTTTCGGGGCCCGCAAACAGATCTTTCTCACCTTCGGCCCCTGGGTGCTGATCAAGCTTTTCCACCAGCCGGCCTCCACTTTCGCCCTGCTGGGCCTGGTGGGCACCGTGCTGGGCATCTTTTTCCGCTACGCCCTGGGCGTTGCCATCGACCGGCTGGGCGAACGCAAGATCATATTCTGGGAATCGGTGCTGCTGGTGATTATCTGCCTGGGCTACGGCTTTGCCCGCTTTGTTTTTCCTGCCGCCACAGCACTTACCGTAATCTATGCCTGTTTTGTCATCGACCAGCTGCTATTTGCCTGTCTGCTGGCCCGTTCCACCTACTTGCATAAAATTCTACAAAAACCAGAAGACCTTACCCCCACCCTGGCCATGGGTGTCTCGGTGGATCATGCGGTTTCCATGTCGGTACCCGTGCTGGGCGGCCTGCTCTGGGAGGCAGCAGGTTTCCAGTATGTTTTTCTGGCTGCCGCCTGTATCGCCCTGCTCAACTGCGCCGCCGCCCTGCGCCTGCCCGCCCATCGCCCAGCCGGGCCAGCGGCGGCCCGAACAACCTGTTGAGGTTTCTGTAGCTGTCCGGTAATAATTGAAAGGCTAATAGCAGGAATTTTTAAAATAATGTCGAAAGGATTTTAATAATAACGGCACGAAGCCGTCAGTCAGCAACACCGCTTACCAACCGTAATAATCCGGCCTGAAAACTTAACCGCCAACAGAGTGCCACGCAGGTGCTTTATGCCCGGCTGTAGCTGGGCAGAAAGTACAGGCGTGGTTTTTTCTTTTCGGCCCGATCTCCTGAAGGCCCCGGACCGGGGCAGCCGGGAGTAAAGATATAAAAATTAAAGGAAAGGAGTCCTGTCCATGACCCGAACTTCAGCTCCACGCACCAGCTGGTTGCTGCTGGTAGCCCTGACCATGCTGCTGGCGCTGCTGCTCAGCGGCTGTAGTGGCAAAACCACCGACCAGTCTACCAGCTCCCCCGGCACTCAGAATGCGGCCGTCGCCGAGCTCAAACTGCCGGCCGAAGACTGGGGTCTGCCCACACCCTTTACTTTTTACCCCCGCGGCCCCGGCTACGTGCACCTGAGTTTTGTCTATGATACTCTGGTCTGGAAAAATGACCGGGAAGTCATTCCCTGGCTGGCTCAGGAATGGCAGGCCAGCCCGGACCAGCTCACCTGGACCTTCAAGCTGCGCCCCGGCATCAAATGGCAGGATGGGCAACCCCTCACGGCCCGGGATGTGGTGTTCACCTTTGACTACCTGGGTAAAAACAGTTT
Source organism: Desulfurispora sp. (assembly GCF_052744395.1). Taxonomy (NCBI): domain Bacteria; kingdom Bacillati; phylum Bacillota; class Clostridia; order Eubacteriales; family Desulfurisporaceae; genus Desulfurispora; species Desulfurispora sp. The sequence goes on from NZ_JBRAJI010000038.1 coordinate 15,829, forward strand.
TGAGTGGGCCAAATTTGATATGATAGACAATATCAGCGCCCCCGATGAGCAAACAGTGGTATTCAAGTTAAAGAAACCTTTTGTGCCTTTTATGCAGCAGATCGCGGGCAATGTGCCCATCATACCTCAACACATCTGGCAAAACATCCAGGATCCGCGTAAAGAAGCACGGCCCGAACTGTGCATGGGCAGCGGGCCCTACAGGCTGGTCTCTTATGACAAAAGTCAGGGCACCTACGAATACATGGCCAATAAGGAATTTTTCCTGGGCGAACCGCGGGTGAAAAAGCTAATTTTCGTTCCGGCCAGCGATAAAGTGGCCGCTCTGGAAAAAGGCGATATCCATGCCGGAGACGTACCGGCCTCCCTGCTAGCCAAATTTGAACAGGATAAACGCTTCAAGGTGCTCAGCGGTGCCGCTTTCTGGGTGCTCAAACTGCAGTTCAATCTGGAAAAGGAGCCCTTCCGCCAGCCCGCTGTAAGGCAGGCCATTGCTTATGCCATCAACCGGCCGGAACTGATTGAAAAAGCGGTGCCCGGCGGTCTGAAGGGAGCCAAACCGGGCAACCCTGGATTTTTGCCGCCTGAATCCGACTGGTTTGATCAGCAGTACTACGACCTGTACCCGCATGACGTCAACAAGGCCAGGGAACTGCTGCAAAAGGCCGGCATTGCCGACCGGGACAATGACGGTATTGCCGAAGATAAAACCGGGCGGAAAATGCAGTTCACCCTGCTGGCACCCCAGCAGTACAGCCGGGAGGCCGAAAATATCAAGCTGATGCTCAAAGAGATCGGCCTGGCCCTGGATCTTAAACTGGTCAACATCAAGGCCATTGACAACCTGGTCAAGAGCAAGCAGTTCGACCTGGCTATTAACGGCCACGGCGGTCTGGGCGGCGATCCGTCCATGATCATGGGCTTTGGTGTGGCCCGGGGAGGTATCCGCACTCCCGGCACGCCGGAAAATCCGGAATATTTACAGCTGGCCCAAAAGCTACTGGTTACCCCCGATGAAACCCAGCGCCGCGCCCTGGCTTCTCAAATGCAAAAAATGTATGCCCAGGAGCTGCCCTGTCTGCCCCTGTACTACCCGGTGTGGTATTTCGCGTACAACCCGCAAGTTTTTGACGGCTGGTTCTACACCTGCAAGGGCGGCATTGGCATCGGCATCCCCATGCTTTATAACAAGCTGGCCTTTGTAGGAGGAAAATAACGGCATGCCGGTCTACCTGCGCCGCCGGGCGGCCACCTACCTGCTGGTACTGGTGGCCGCCCTGGCCATTAATTTTTTTCTGCCCCGGGCCATGCCGGGCGACCCCCTGCAGGAAATGAGCAACTCGGCTGGCAATTTGGCCGTAGCCCTGGATGAAGATACCATCAAAGCCCTGCAGCACTATTACGGGCTGGATCGCCCCCTGTCCGCACAATTTGTCAGTTATCTCACCGCTCTGGCCCGGGCCGACCTGGGCTTTTCCATCAGCTACCGGGCGCCGGTCAGCCGGGTGGTAGCCCGGGCTCTGCCCTGGACACTGCTAATTACCCTGGCCGCTCTGCTGCTCACTTTTTCTCTGGCTATTTTAGCCGCCACCCGTTTTGCCCTGGGAAACAGGCGTGGTGAAACCGCCCTGCTGGTACCGGCCATTCTGCTGGATAGCATGCCGCCTTTTATTACCGGCAGCTTTTTGCTGATCCTGTTTGGGGTGAAGCTGGGCTGGTTACCCATCAGCGGTGCTTTTAGCAACTTCACCACTATGAGCTGGGGGCAAAAACTGCTGGACACGGCCGCCCACGCCCTGCTGCCCGTACTTTCACTCAGCTGCGCCAGTTTTTTCAGTGCCTATTTACTGGTACGCAACAGCCTGCTCCTGACCAAAGACCAGCCTTTTGTGCAAATGGCTTATTTAAAGGGCCTGAGCGAGCAGCGCATCCGCTATCAATATGTGCTGCGCACCGCCCTTTTGCCCGTGGTCACTTTTTTCGGCCTGCGTCTGGCCCGGCTGATTGGCGGCGCCATGCTGGTGGAAGTGCTATTCGCCTACCCCGGACTGGGCCGCCTTACTTACGAGGCTGTACTGGCCTGCGACTACCCGCTACTGCAGGGTGTATTCTTTATCTTTACCATCTGGGTGCTGCTGGTCAATCTTTGTACAGACCTGCTCTACCTGCGTCTGGACCCCCGGGTGAAAGAGGTGTAAAGATGTGCACAACCTGCGCCAAGAAATAAGCCAACTGGCCAAAGACGGTTATGCCCTGGCTGGCCTGGTAGTCTGCAGTATCCTCCTGCTGCTGGCTGCTGCCGCTCCCCTGCTGGCTCCTTTTTCACCCGAAGATACCGGCGGAGCGGTGCTGACCCGACCCGGCCCACCTTACTGGCTGGGCACCAACGCCCTGGGACAGGACGTGCTCAGTCAACTGCTTTTCGGCCTGCGTACTTCTTTGCTGGTGGGTCTCTCTACCGGCCTGTCCAGCACTCTGCTGGGCCTGCTGCTGGGCAGCCTGGCCGGCTATTACCCGGGCTGGCCGGGCCTATTGATCATGCGCCTGGTGGATGTATTCATGACCATACCCCGCCTGCCGCTGATCATCCTGCTGGCGGTTTTCTTAAAACCACGGCTGATCAATGTCATCCTGGTGTTGATCTTGCTCACCTGGCCCGACATTACCCGCACCGTGCGCTCCTGTGTCCTGTCTCTGCGCCAGCGGGAATATATCAAATTCGCCGTATTGAGCGGAGCAGACTTTGCCTATATTCTGCGCCGCCACCTGCTGGCCGAGCTTTTGCCCCTGCTGGTGGCCAAGACGGTCCAAACCACCAGCTATGCCATTGCCGCCGAAGCCGGCCTGAGTTTCCTGGGCCTGGGCGATCCCAGCCACAAAAGCCTGGGCGTGATTATCCGCTCCGCCCTGGATTACCCGGGCATATTGTGGACCCCGGCCTGGCAGTGGTGGTTTTTACCCGCCGCCCTGCTGGTCAGCCTGGCCGTACTGGGTTTCACCTTCACCGGTTACGCTCTGGAAAAAGCCTTTTCCTACCGCCGGGATCTGGAAGGTTAGATTAAAACCCAAATCCCCCCGACCGCCTTCTATCCGAGGGAGTGTTTACACCATTGCTGCAAATCCAAAACCTCACCCTGCAAACAGTTCTGGAAAGAAAATACCCGCTCTGGGATCTTTCCCTGATTATACCTTCTGATCAGGCTCTGGCCGTGGTAGGGGAGTCGGGAGGAGGTAAATCCAGCCTGGCCTGGGCAACGCTGGGCTTTCCCCGTCCAGGCCAGCGGGTCATCAAAGGCCAGGTGCTCTGGCAGCAGGAAAATATGCTCTCCCTGACCGCTGAACAGCGCCGGCAACTTTATTTTCGGCAGATCAGCCTGCTGCCCCAGGAGGCCATGCAGTGCTTTCACCCCACCCGGCGGCTGCGCACCGCGCTGGAGGAACTCTGCCCTTCGGAGAAGCGCGCCCGCTTGCTGGAACGAGCCGCTGACCTGACCGCCGCCCTGCATCTGCCGGCACAGGTCTGGGACAAGTATCCCCACCAGCTTTCGGGAGGCCAGAAGCAGCGCCTGGCCCTGGTGCTGGCCCTGCTGCACCGGCCCCACCTAGTTATTCTGGATGAACCCACCTCCGCCCTGGATGTGCTGGGCCAGCACCAGGTGGAAGAGTTATTGCTCCGCACCAGACGGGAATGGGGCTTAAGTCTGCTCCTTTGCACCCATGACCTGGAAATGGCGGCTCGCCTGACTGATCGCATGGCCGTGCTCTACGCCGGACAGATTGTGGAGTTTTTGTCATCCAGCAGTTTGGCCGCCGCCGCTCACCCCTACACCCGGGCTCTGCTGGCTGCCCTGCCCCGCCCGGGCAGCCCCGGAAGAAACTACACTGGCATACCGGGTCAGGCCCGGGTACTGCAGGCCCCACCGACCGCCTGCAGCTTCGCTCCCCGCTGCCCCCGGGCCACCAGCCGCTGCCAGACCGAAAATCCCCCCCTGCGACCCTTCAAAGCAGGACAGGTGAGGTGTTTTTATCCGTGTACCTGAGAATAACCAATCTGTACAAAAGCTTTGGGCACGGCCGAAAAAAAGAACCAGTGCTGCAGGGGGTGGACCTGCAGCTGGCCGGCGGCGAAGTGGTGGTGCTGGCCGGGCTTTCGGGCGCCGGCAAGAGCACCCTTTTGCACATCATCGCCGGACTGGAAAAAGCCGACCGGGGGGAAATCTCGTTGGGAATGCCCTGCGGCAATTACCCGCCAAATAAACGCTGGAACCCCCTTTCCATTATCTTTCAGGATCCACTGGCCGCCCTTTCCCCCCACCTGACAGTGGAGCAAAGTATTGCCGAACCGCTGCTACTGCAGGGCATCAGGGGCAGCACCTGTAACACCCGGGTCCTTGAGGCGCTAGCAAATGTGCGGCTAACTCCCCCCGAAGAGTACCTCCATCGTTATCCGCACCAGCTTTCCGGCGGCCAGTGCCAGCGGGTAGCCCTGGCCCGGGCCATCATCACCCGCCCGTCCTGGCTTTTGGCCGACGAGCCCACCTCTATGCTGGACGTTTCCACCCGGGCGGAGATCCTGGAACTGCTGCGCGAGCAAGCCAGACGAGGCAGCGGTATTCTGGTAACCATGCACGATCTGGCTGCCGCCTGCTACATGGCCGACCGGCTGCTCATCCTGCACGAAGGCCGGATTGTAGAAGAAGGCAGCCCGCAGCAAATCCTTTCCTCCCCGGCCCATCCCTTCACCCGGCGTCTGGTGCAGCTGGCCAAAGCACCGGCCCGGCAGAATGTTACCAACAACTTTTCAGGAGGAGATGATCATGTCACACCTGCAGTGGTTTAATGAAAAGGCAGCCACCTGGGATAACATTGCCACAGAGCAAACCCGCCAGCGGCTGTACCGGATTGTACAAAGCTTAAATCTAGCCCCCGGCAGCCGCATCCTGGATGTGGCCACCGGCACGGGCATCCTGATTCCCTGGCTGCAGGCCGCCGCCGGCCCCGCCGGCCGGGTAACCGCCATCGACTTTGCCCCACGTATGATTGAAGAAGCGCAAAAAAAGCACCCCAGCGGGGTGCTGCTGTTGGTGGCCGATGTACACAATCTGCCCTTTGCCGACCAGAGCTTTGATGAAGTAATTTGCAACTCGGCTTTTCCCCATTTCACCGACCAGCCCCGGGCTATGCGGGAAATGGCCCGGGTGCTGGCGGCGGGCGGACGGCTGACTATCTGCCACCCAGCCCCCCGGCAGGAACTGAATGAATTTCACCGCCGCCTGGGCGTTGTGGTGGGCAACGATATGCTGCCTGACGCAGCCACCATGCAGAAAATGGCCCGGGCCGCCGGTCTGGTGCAAATCACCATCACCGACGGCCCGGAAATCTACCTATTCACTGCCTTTCGGCCAGCGCCTGTTCCTTGATGGCCCGCTTAAAGATCTTGCCATTGGCCATTTTGGGTAGTTCCTCTTGGAAAATCACCTGACGGGGGCATTTGTATGAGGCCAAGTTTTCCTGACAGAACTTGATCAGCTGGCGGGCTGTCACTTCCTGTGCAGGCTTTAAGACCACAAAGGCTACCGGCACCTCGCCGCGCATCTCATCGGGCAGGCCAATTACCGCCGCCTCGGCCACCGCCGGGTGGCGGTAGAGCACTTCTTCCACTTCCCGCGGGTAAACATTGAAACCACCCACCAGGATCAGGTCTTTTTTGCGGTCCACAATATAGACATAGCCGTCCTCATCCATGGTGCCCAGGTCGCCGGTGTGGAACCAACCGCCCCGCAGCACCTGAGCCGTGGCCTCGGGCTGGTTCAGGTAGCCCTTCATCACATTGCGGCCGCGCACCAGGATCTCGCCCACCTGACCGCGCGGCAGTTCCTGATCATTTTCGTCGGCGATAATCACTTCCACTCCCGGCAGCGGCGGTCCCACCGAACCGATCTTGCGCACGCCGTAATATGGGTTGACATAAGAAATGGGCGAGGTCTCTGTGGGGCCGTTACCTTCCAGGATAGCCACGCCGAATTTGGCCTCCAGGGTGTGGTAAAGCTCTTGCGGCAGCGCCGCCCCACCCGAAACAAACATCTTCAGGGAAGCGAAATCGGCTGTTTCCAGATCGCGCGCCGCCGCCAGGATGGCGGCAAACATGGTGGGCACGGCCGGAAAAATGGTCACCTGGTGCTGGCGGATGGCCTTTACCGCGGCCCGGGGGTCGAATTTATCCATAATCACCACCGAGGCTCCGGTACAGGCCGTAGCCAGAATGCACACGGTTCCCGCAAAAGCGTGAAAAAGGGGCAGTACAGCAATGTAGCGCTCGGTATGATCCACCCCGATAAACGAGGTCACCGCGTGGGCGTCAAAGGTCAGATTGTCGTGGGTGAGCATGGCTCCCTTGGGGGTGCCCGTGGTGCCCGAAGTGTACAGCAGGGCGGCCACATCCTGCTCACCCACCGGCGGGCGACTTAAATCCACCGGCCCGGCCATGAGCATGCGATAGTCCACCACACCCGGCACAGCTTCAGCGAGCCCCATGACTATAATATGTTTCAGGTGAGGTAAGTCGGCCTGCAGTTGCTGGCAGAGGGGAATAAAGGGAGGTACGGTAATCACCGCCCGGGCCTGACAATCGCTGAAGATGTGCCTGAGCTCGGGGCCCTTAAAGAGCGGGTTGACCGGCACCACCACCGCCCCGCAGGTGGCTATGGCCAGATAGGCGATATTGAACTCCATATGGTTGGGCAAAAGCAACACTACAAAATCACCGGGTTTAATGCCCAGGCCCTTTAGACCGCCGGCCAGCAGACCCACCCGGGCAGCATACTGCTGATAATTTATTTCCTGTTCCTGAAAAATGACCGCCGGGCGCTGCGGAAAATTTTCCGCCGCTCTGGTCAACAAATCTCCCACCAACATGTCTGTCGTCAGCCGCAGCACGGGATGGGCTGTTTCAGCCGTAACCACCCGCGCCCCGCTGCTTCCCTCCCCGGTAATTATTATGACACAATGAAATAACTTTCGACGTATTTTGTTGAAATCCCTGCTCAAGAGAGTTTATGCCCGGCATAATAATTTTAACAATTTGAATTCTGCAATTTATTTTGTTGATTATTCATCCGTATATATGTAATATAAAGGTAACAGCAGTCAGCTGCGCGACAAAAACATCTACTACAACCGATATTGTCCTTCATTTTTTGACCACCAGTTCACCAGCCCATTGTATACAACAGTCCGTACCCCGGGCAATAACATTCCTTTCCAGTCCAGCATCAACCCAATCATAAATCCATTTATAAAGACATATTTTTCTTAAGGGCCGATCGTTGACATTTCCGCAAAGCCACTTGCGGCCCCGGCCAATACCGCGGGCCGTTAAGAACTGTCAGGAGGTGGTTCATGCAGCAGAGCAGAAGTAAGAAAAATCCACCCGCAAAAAGCACAATCAATCGAAAGGAGGAAAAACCTTGACCGAGCATGGTGTATCCTATGTGCCCAAACCGGTCCTGAAGGATGAGGACTGGTGGGCGGTCTGGCTGGGGCTGTTTATTTTCGCTCTGGGCCTGGGCCCCATTTACGGTGTGGAGCCACTGGGCTGGGTGGCCAAAGTGGGCACCTGGGTGGACCTGGGCAAAGCCATTGCCCCCATATCCAAGAATTATCATATCAGCGGACCCCTTTCGGCCTTATTGACCTATCTGTTCATGCTGGTGCTGACCACCATCGGCGCTTATTTCATGGGCGCCCGGACCGGTCGCTTTATTGCCGGTTTTACAATCATTTACTGGATCACCATTGTGTGTCTGATTATTGGGGAAAATGCCTATATTGCTGCTACACCGGATAAACTGGCCAAGTTCAAAATCGGCTGGTCCCTGGGTCTGGGGGAAATGGGCTTTGTTTTTGCCATGATTGTAGGTCTCATTATTGGTAACTTTTTTACAGGATTTGCACAATTCCTTTACGAAGCAGCCAAACCGGAATGGTTTATCAAAACCGGTATTGTTATTATGGGTATGGCTATTGGTATTAAAACCGTGTCCGCCCTGGGCCTGGCCACCACCGTAATTGTGCGGGGCCTGTGCGCCGTGGTGGAGGCTTATCTCATTTACTGGCCGGTGGTTTATTTTGTGGCCCGCCGCTTCTTCAAGTTTACTCCCGAGTGGGCCGCCCCCCTGGCCTCGGGCATATCCATCTGCGGTGTTTCGGCCGCCATTGCCACCGGCGCGGCCATCCGTTCCCGCCCGGTCATCCCGGTTATCCTGGCGGCAGTAATTATTGTTTTTGTGGCTATCGAGCTTTTATTCCTGCCCTTTGTGGCTGCCGCCTTCCTCTATCACGATCCCCTGGTGGCTGGCGCCTGGATGGGCCTGGCGGTGAAAAGTGACGGCGGAGCCATTGCCAGCGGTACGGTTACCGAATCCCTGATCCTGGCCAAAGCTATCAAAACACTGGGAATTAAATGGCAGGAAGGCTGGATTTTAATGGCCACCACCACCACCAAGATGTTTATTGACATCTTCATTGGGGTGTGGGCTTTCATTCTGGCGATTATCTGGTCCATGTACAAGATTGGCAAAAATGGCACCGGTGGACAGCTGGACAGCAAGGTTTCCGCAGCGGAAATCTGGCACCGCTTCCCCAAATTTGTCATTGGCTTCACCCTTACCTTCTTCGTGCTGCTGATCCTGGGTCTTAATGACAAGAGTATTGTCAAGGCGGCCACAGAAGGCTCCAACCATGCCAACGCCCTGCGCACTTTGTTCTTTGCCCTGTGCTTCTTCTCCATCGGCCTGGTTACCAATGTGCGCAAGCTCTGGCAGGAGGGCATGGGCCGCATCGTGGGCGTCTATGCGGTCTGCCTGTTCGGTTTCATCCTCTGGGTGGGTCTGTTTATCTCCTGGCTGTTCTACCACGGCGTTTTCCCGCCCGTCATCAGCGGTTAAAGGAGGGCTGGCACTATGGCGGAAATCAAATATCAGCAAAATGAGCAGGTCAACCTGGCCGCCCAGACTCTGCCCGAGGAAGAGGAATGGTTTGATCTTCTCCCCATAGAGAAAAAGCTAATTTCTTATTCCCTGGGTCTGGGCATCATACTGCTGGTGATCTTCATTGTAACTTTCAAAGTAATGTAAGCATCTATGCGTGCACATTAACCGCTGTGAGATAATATGAGCGGGGGCAACCTCAGGAAGGTGCCCCCGCTATTTTTGTTCACAGACCAGCCCACCAGTTGTGTTCCCGATATACATCCTGTACGTTTTTTAGCCGGTCCTTTTCCCGGCGAAACTTTTCTTTCATTTCCACTAGCCAGTGGCCAAAGTGTTCCTCCATTTGCTCACGACTGAAGCAGTAGTATCCAGAGATGATAAATCTTTATCCCGGCTACTGTCCGGCTATTGAACGCCCCACCGCCCTGGCCACATGCTGCAGCTGCCCCATGAGTACGGAGAATTGCTCCGGGGTGAGCGATTGCTGTCCGTCACAAAGGGCCCTTTCCGGACAGGGGTGCACTTCAATCAGCAGCCCATCCGCTCCGGCGGCCACGGCCGCCCGGGCCATGGCCGGCACATAGGTGCACCGCCCCACGGCGTGGCTGGGATCAACGATCACCGGTAGATGGGTCATTTGTTTGACCACGGCCACCGAAGCCAGATCTAGCGTGTTGCGCAGGATGGGATCAAAACCCCTGATGCCCCTTTCACAAAGGATTACCTGACTGTTACCGGCAGCCAGGATATATTCGGCCGCCAGCAGCCATTCCTCAATGGTCGCCGACTGCCCTCTCTTGAGCAGCACCGGCTTACTGGCACCGGCCACCTCGCGCAGCAGGGTGTAGTTCTGCATATTGCGCGTTCCAATCTGCAAAATATCCGCATAATTCGCTACCAGCGCCACCTGACGGGGATCCATCACTTCGGTGATTACCGGCAAGCCGGTGATGGCCCGCGCTTCGGCCAGCATTAACAGCCCATCTACTCCCAGACCCTGAAAGCTGTAAGGGGAAGTGCGGGGCTTGAAGGCTCCACCCCGCAGTACGGCCGCACCGGCATTTTTCACCGCCTGCGCCGCAGCCAACATTTGCTCCCGTTCTTCTACCGCACAGGGACCGGCCATCACCACAATCTCCCGACCACCGATGGTTATACCTCCCACCCTGACCAGCGTATCTTTACCCCCATCCTGCCGGCAGTACAATTTCTGGGAGGCATTTACCGCATGTTCCACCAGGTTCAACCCCTTTCTTCCAGACCAATATTGTTCTGTTCCGGCACCACCGGCGCTGCTTCCCCCAGACCCACCAGCACCAGCACCAGTGTGGAGAGGGGCAGGGCCACCACCAGGGGATCGATTACCGTCCAGGGAAAGCCCAGCAGTGACGGCCGACCGGTAACCATTTGCACCAAACCTACAGCTGCTGCCTCTTTGGCGTGCACCAGGAGCATCCAGCCCACGCTGCCGGCAAACCCGGCCAGCATGCTGGCCAGAGCCGCCCTTTTACTCACCCGGGGCCAGAACAGGGCTGCCGTGTAGGCGGGCAGAAAGGTGGCAGCACAGATGCCGAAGAAAATGGCTGTGGCCACAGCAATAATGCTCACAGGCAACACCAGCGCCAGCCAGACAGCCAGCAAAAGGGCCACCAGACTGCCCAAACGGCTGGCAGTTAGCGAGGAACGGCGGGCCAGATCGTAGCTGAGGGCCGAGCCCAGCGTGTGCAGTTGACCGCTCAAGGTGGACATGGCCGCCGAGAGCAGCGTCAGCATAAAGAGCATGCCAAACCAGCCCGGCATGGCCTGTTTGATAAACAAAGGGATGATGCTATCAATGTTGGGTTTACCGGTAGCGGGATCTACCACCATGGCCACAGCAATTTTACCGAAGTGCTGGTAGAAATAGACGTTGGACAGCGCCCCCACAGTAAAAGCCACACCGGTCATGGCCAGCAGAAATACGCCGCCCGCAGCCAGACCGCGGTTTAAATCCCGGGCGCTGCGCACGGTGAGAAAGCGCACGGCCAGCTGGGGCTGGGCCAGCACGCCGATACCCACCCCCAGCACCAGAGTGGATACCACCACCCACCAGTACTCCGAACCCATGACCGGCATACTGGCAAATCCGGTGTGCCCCTTGGCCTGCCAGACCCCGGGCACCAGGCTGCTTAAAGAGGCCAGCCCCCGCAGGGCTTCCCCGAAGCCCCCCAGCTGCTGCAGGCTGAGTCCCAACAGCAGCACCATGCCTACAAACATGAGCAGGGCCTGGAAGGCATCATTATATATGACCCCTTTCAACCCGCCGCTGTACACATAGGCCGCTACTACCAGCGCAAAAATGCCCAGGGCGGTAGCATAGGGCATATTCAGCGTTTTTTCAATAAAGCGTGCTCCACCAATCAACACCGCTGCGGTGTACAAAGGCATGCCCAGGGCAATTACCAGAGCAGCAAAGCGGCGTATGAACCCACTACCATAACGCTGTCCCAAAAATTCGGGAAAGGTCTGTACATTCATCTCTTTACCCAGCTGCAGGGTGCGCTTGCCATAAATCAGAAAAGCTATAATCACACCGGCAAAAATGTTCAAAAAGGTCAGCCAGAGCAGGCTCATTCCATACATGGCCGCCGCACCGCCAAAGCCCACAATGGCCGAGGTGCTGATAAAGGTAGCCCCGTAAGCCAGGGCCATGATCAGGGGATGGGTCTGACCGCCGGCTAGCAAATAATCCCGGCTGTTCCTGGTCTGCCGGTAGCCCAGGTATCCCAGACCGGCGGTGATCACCAAATACAATGCCAGTACTGCACTCATGCTCGCACTCATCTTCCAAATCCTCCTCATCTTTGTTAGGGCCGCTTCGCCACATCTTTCGGGGCAACAACCCCACCCGTCCGCTGCTCACTTTTCACTGTGCCAGTTCTGCCAGCCATACACCAGACAAAACAGGGCGCTGCCCAGGCTCAAGGCCAGCGCAGCCAGCACACCGCCATCCATAGCTCCCATCCCCATCACCTCCTGTTTTTCGTTAGCAAAATAAAAACATCCCGCCCCCATGGAATAAGGGACGGGATGCTATCAAACAACCCGCGGTACCACCCTTGTTGGCCGGAAAAACCCGGCCCGCTCCTGTCCAGGGTACGGGAGAAATCCCCGCGCTTCGCTCTGCCATAGCGCTACGCAAAGCGGGCTGTGCCGAACGGTTCCCCGCGCCAAAATAAAAAGCTTTTCATCCCCATGGGACGAAAAGCTTTGCTTTCCGCGGTACCACCCACATTGGCCCATTCCAGGCCCGCTTGTTACGGCAGAGTACGGGAGAACAGTTCTCCGATACCCCCTTCCTTTTAACGGTGGAAGTTTCCGGCCGCACCTACTGGCTGTGGAAAGGTCCTTTGCGGCCATTCCACGCGTTCAGCCCGGCAACTCGGGAGGGAACTTCAGCCTGTCATGCCTTGAAGGGGCTCCCAGTCCACGACCCCTTCTCCCTGGAAGGCTGGGGCAAACCTACTTTCCTCCGTCACAGTCTTTAGCGCATTTGCTCTTATTTACTGCATCATAGCATTAGAGCAGACCGCTGTCAAGAGCGATCTCATTTCTATTTTCAGGGGGACATTTCCTTGCTACCACCTACTGAAATTATACACGGCCTCTGTTTTCAGATCACCATTGCCACCACCGGCTACTGGCTGTATTACCTGAATCCGTGAAATAAATTTTTAAAAACCCTTGATATTCTGCGATATTT
>NZ_JBRAJI010000039.1:0-27640 GCF_052744395.1 Desulfurispora sp.
GCCAGCTGCCGGCCGGTCAGGGTGCGCCGCAATGGCGGAACAGTCCCGGGCGGCGCCGCGCCCGGCCCATCCCCGGCCCGGCCCTCCCCGCCATCCGGCCACGTCCCGGGCAGGGACAGGCTGGAGAAGTAATAATCCACCAGCCGCTCCAGCACCAGCCGCTCCCATTCTCCGGTGCCCCAGCAGGCCTGCATGGCCAGCAGCATGTTTTCCCGCTCCGGACCCAGCAGAGCCCAGGCCTGCAAGCAGTCCTGCACCTGGCGGGTGGTAATGTCCAGCCCGGCCGCCCGCAGTTCCTCCACCAGGGGCCAGATTTCACAGAGCAAGTCTGATCACCCGCCCGGCCAGCTCCTGCACAGCCGCAAACAGCGCCATGAGCACATCCCGGTCCTGCGGCCAGCCGGTTTCCGCCTGGATGTGCATTTCCCGCCGGTCGATATAATAGCAGGCTTTCAGGCTGCTGTCAGCGTAGATAAATTCATAAAAGCCTCCCTCTTTGCGGAAGCCCAGCTGGCCCAGCAGATCCGCCGGGGAAAGCACCAGACCCTGAATGCGCTGTGCAATGCGCAGCGGCGGCCAGGGATAAGCGCGGCACAACCCGACCAGCCGGTCATCCAGTTGCTGCGGCGCCGTCAGCAGCAGTTCGGCCTGCAGCCGGTCCCGGGCGGCACCGGACCGCAGCAGCAGCTGGTTATCCTCCCCGCCCAGCTTCAGCACATAGGCCTGCGCACCGGACCGGTACTCAATGCAGTGCGGAGGAAAGTCCGCCATCAGCCGGGGCAGCGCATCGACCGGCAGGCTGGCCTGTAGTTCGCCCCGGGCAGGCTGGCACAGGGGCTGGAGGGGTTCGCTCTCCTGGGCAGTGAATACATCCAGCAGCGGTGCCAGGCGCCAGGTGTCCAGACAATGCTGGCAGTTCTGCTGGCTTTCCCGGAATTGCCCGCTCAGCCGCAGCCGGCATACCGCTACGCCGTCCTGCACCAGAAGCTGCCCTTCCGCCAGCAGGGCTACATCCTGCCGGCGGTGCCGGTGTACCAGCCAGCCGGCCAGTTCGCCGGCCTCCAGATCCAGATGTTCCAGGCTGGCCAGCCGGCCCCAAATTTCAGCCAGCGGCCGGGCCGGTGCGGTGACCAGCACTTTCTGCCGGGTACTCAACTGATAAAAACCGGTAGCATAGGGCACCGGCTCAATATCAAAAAGCAGGCGGATAATTTTTTCCGCTGCACTGCCCAGAGTTGTGGTAAGATACAAATAACGGCTGCCTGCCAGCATGGACACGGCACCGGCCTGAAACCGGCCGGCCGCCGCTTCCTCCAGCCGGCCCTGTCCGGCCAGCCAGGTCAGCAGCGCGGCCTTTTTGCCGGTATCCGGAGTGAGGATCTCAATTTGCAATGGCCACACCTCCCCACCCCAATATAAACCCGTTCAGGAGCTGTTGTAAATGCCGCACTTTTTCACCAGCCCCCGCACTGTTCAGCAGGGCTTGCTCAAGGCCGGCTTTCTGACCGGCCAGAGGCTGGCCGCCACGGTTTTCCTGGCCGGGAAAATGCAAAAGCCCCTGCTGGTGGAAGGACCAGCCGGCGTGGGCAAAACCTATCTGGCCCGGGCGCTGGCCCGGGCCCTGCATGCTCCCCTGTACCGCCTGCAGTGCTACCCCGGCCTGGATGAAAGCAAGGCCCTTTATGAGTGGAACTATCAGAAGCAGTTGCTCTACCTGCAGACCACCGGCCAGCGCGACTGGCAGAGCCTGCAGGAGCACCTGTACGGCGAGGAATTTTTGCTGCCCCGTCCGGTGCTGCAGGCCTTTTTATCTCCCGAACCGGCTGTGCTGCTGGTTGATGAAATTGACAAAAGCGATGAGGAATTGGAAAGCTTCCTGCTGGAAGCCCTGGGAGAATACCAGGTGAGCATTCCGGAATACGGCCCGGTGCGGGCCCGCCACATCCCGCTGGTGCTCCTGACCAGCAACAACCGGCGCGAATTGAGCGACGCCTTGAAGCGCCGCTGCCTGCACCTGTACATCGACTATCCCCCGGCCGAACAGGAACAGGCCATCATCCGCCTGCACCTGCCCGATATCCCGGAAAACCTGCTGGCACAGTGCGTAAATTTCATTCAAACACTGCGCAAAAGCGCCCTGCGCAAGCCGCCCGGCCTGGCCGAAAGCATTGATTGGGCCCGCGCCCTGCTGCTGCTGGGCGCCCGGGGTCTGAAAAAGCCGGTCTGCCTGCAAACACTGGGCATTCTGCTCAAATATGAAGAAGACGTGCGCCAGATCCTGGGCCGGATGGAGGAAATGCTGCCCCGGGAAGAACAGGAAGCAGCCCCGGGGCACCCTGCCGCCGGCGCTGACCCGCCCCTGTCCCCGGAGGAAGAGCAAATCCTGGCCCGCTTCAATTTCTGACAAAGTGCACCTGCACCTGCCGGCGGCGTGGGCCGTCGAATTCACAGAAAAACACACCCTGCCATGTGCCCAGGGCCAGCTTGCCCCCTGCGACAGGCAGCGTCAGGCTGCTGCCACAGAGCACGGCTTTGATGTGAGCGTCGGAATTGCGGCTGCTCTGGATTACTAAAGAAAGCACGATTCCACCTCCGCTGAAATTACAAAAAACGCCAGACCGCACAGGGACTGGCGTTTTGCTCATTTATCTGCAGATGCGCCCCAACAGCATCATGCCCTATCCCAAACATCACAGGTTCTGGGCAGCGCGGAAGCCCAAATTGAAGGTCAGGATCTCCAGTTTGACCGCCAGATCCACATTGCGCACTTCAATGTAATCAGGCACATTGAGCACGGCCGGGGAAAAGTTCAGGATGGCCTGCAGGCCGTTTTTGATCATCAAATCGGCGATCTCCTGGGCACCGCGGGCCGGCACGGCGATAATGCCGATGCGGCAGCCGTATTTTTCAATCACCCGGGGCATTTCCTCCAGGGGCAGTACTTCCAGGTCATTGATCTTCTTGCCAATTTTGGTCAGGTCGTCGTCAAAAACGCCCACAATGCTGAAGCCGCGCTTGTTAAAACCGCTGTAGGTGCACAGGGCGTAACCCAGGTTGCCCGCCCCCACCAGCACCAGGTTCCAGTGCTGGTCCAGACCGAGAATTTTCATAGTGTAGCGCAGCAGATCCTTGACGTTGTAACCCACCCCGCGGGTACCGAACTCGCCGAAATAGGCCAGGTCCTTGCGCACCTGGGCCGGACTCACCCCCACCCCCTCGGCGATTTCCCCCGAGGAAACCGTGGTCACACCGTTGCGGTCCAACTTCTCCAGAAATCGGGAATATATGGAAAGCCTGGTCACAGTAGCCTCGGGTACGCGCAGTGTCTTCAAAACAGACGCCTCCTTGTTCATTTTCGTGTGGCCAGATTGCACTCTATGGACAAACCGGAGTGTTATAAAATTCACATGTTATGTATTTTATATCATTTGTTGATATTTATGTCAAACAGCTTTTCCGGACCGTTTTTCGAATCTGCCGGCCAATATTGGCCGTTCCCATCCCGGATTATCTATTTGAATATTCTAATTATTTTATTATTTTATCACAATTCAACCGCCCAATAAATATCCCGGCGCAAAAAACCGCCCTCACCGCGGCCGGTTCCGGCTGTCCGGACAGACATATAAAATCCTATGCCCGTCCGCTGTCATCTGTCAAGAATGTTCTAACGCGCTGAAATCAAAAATACAGGCACCAGGCCTGTATTTTGGCAATTAGTAGAACAATTCAGGTCTTTAAAAGTACATATCCCGCTGCCCCTGCTCAATCAGCCGCAGCCGCTCCTCGGTCAGGCGGCGCACCTGCGGGTTCTGGATCTCCAGCAGGTGCTCGGCTATGGTCCGCTCGCCCACCTGCCGGGTTTCCGGTGAAGCGTAGTCCACCAAAAACTCCTTGAAAGTCAAAATAGCATTGGGCTGGCAGACATTCTGAATTTGCCCGCTCTTGGCCAGGGCCATGAAGCGGTCCCCGGTCCGCCCGCTGCGATAGCAGGCCGTGCAGAAGCTGGGGATGTAGCCCGACAGGCAAACGCTGCGCAGCACCTCGTCGGGACTGCGGTGATCCTCCACCTGAAACTGCGGCGCCTGGTCACCGGCCGCCGCAACTGCCCCGCACCGGCCGGACTGCCGCTCCAGCTCCTGACGGTAGCCGCCCACCCCGGTACAGGAGCCGGCGCTGAGCTGGGAAACCCCCACGGCCAGCAGCTCGTCCCGGAACTCCGCCCGCTCCCGGGTAGAAAGTATAATCCCGGTGTAGGGTACGGCCAGGCGCAAAATGGCGATGATCTTCTTAAAGTCGGCATCACTTACCAAATAAGGGAACTGATGGTAATCCACACCGGCAGCCGGGCGCAGGCGGGGCACCGAAATGGTATGCGGTCCCACACCAAAAGCCTCTTCCAGATGCAGGGCATGCTGCAACATGGCCAGCACTTCAAATTTGTAGTCATACAGGCCAAAGAGCACCCCCAACCCCACATCGTCAATGCCGCCCTGCATGGCCCGGTCCATGGCCGTGGTGTGATAGTCGTAGTCGCGTTTGGGTCCTGATGGGTGCATCCGGTGATAGGTTTCCCGGTGATAGGTTTCCTGGAACAGGATATAGGTGCCAATCCCGGCCTCTTTCAATAACCGGTAGTTTTCCACCGTGGTGGCGGCAATGTTCACATTGATCCGCCGGATGCTGCCGTTCTCTTCTTTCACCTCATAAATGGTCCTGATGGCCTCCAGGATGTACTCTATGGGGCAGTTGACCGGATCCTCCCCGGCCTCCAGAGCCAGCCGCTTGTGCCCCAGGGACTCCAGAATTCTCACTTCTTCCCGCAGTTCGTCCATGCTCAGGCGGCGGCGGGTAAAGTGGTTGTCCCGCCGGTAGCCGCAGTAAACACAGTTGTTGATGCAGTAATTGCTCACATAAAGCGGTGCGAAAAGCACCAGGCGCCGCCCGTAGATCTTTTCCTTGATCTGCCGGGCCGTCCGGTACATCTGCTCCAGCAGTTCCGGGTCCTGCACATGCAAGAGCACAGCGCACTCCCGGGGCGTAAGTCCCCGGGCCTGAGCGGCCCGCTCAATAATCGCCTCCGCCTCCACCCGGTCCGCCCGGCTGCCTTCCTCCAGCCAGGAGTGGATCTTTTCTTCATTGATGAAATCAGCTCTCTGGGCCATGCTGTATACCTCCCGTTAAGCGCCAGGCGTGCCCGGGGCCGGCCGCCACCGGCCGGCGCAAGCGCGCCAGGAGCGAATTAATCTGATGCAGGGTCTTTTCCGGTTCCTCAATGATGTCGGCCTTCTGGGGATAAATCAGGTACTTGTCCCGCACTTCCTGCGGGGTCAGATTGGGCATGATCACATTGGCTCCCCACTTCAGGGCCAGTTCCCGGCCAGCCGGATGCAGCGTGCTCAGCGCCGTGGTGGCCGGCAGGTGCGCGCCCGGCAAACTCAGCCGGGCCACCGCCAGGGTTTTCAGACAGAGAGACAGCTCGCCGGCCGGAGTTCCCCAAAGCGGTGTCCGGGGATGAGGCAGAAAGGGGCCGATGCCGGCCATGTCCACCTCCAGCTGGCGCATGAGCAGGATATCCCGGGCCAGCGTGGCCAGCGTCTGCCCGGGCAGCCCGACCATATTGCCGCTTCCCACCTGATAGTCCAGCTCTTTGAGCCAGTACAGGCAATTGAGGCGCTGCTTCAAGCTGGTGTCGGGCTTGAGCAGGCGAAAGAGGGCTTCATCGGCGGTTTCCTGCTTGAGCAGGTAGCGATCGGCCCCGGCCTGCCGCCAGAGGCGGTAATCCTCTTTGCTGCGCTCACCCAGGGACAGGGTGATGGCCAGGTTGTATCTCTCTTTGATCCGCCCCACCAGGCGGGCCACTTTATCGGCACTGAAAAAGGGATCCTCCCCCGACTGCAGCACCACGGTCCGGTAGCCCAGGCGGCAGGCCCTGTCCGCTGCCGCCAGGATTTGCTCCTCCTCCAGGCGGTAGCGCACCAGCGCGCGGTTGTCCCGCCGCAGGCCGCAGTACAGGCAGTTTTTGCGGCAGTAGTTGGAAAACTCAATGATGGCCCTTAAATGCACAGCTTCCCCCACGGTTTGCCGGCGCACCTCATCGGCGGCCGCCTGCAGAAAGGGCTGTTCATTTTCCCCGGCGGCCAGCAGGACCTCCAGCACCGCCTGCTCCACCCGGCCCTGCCGGATCTGCTGCAGCGCCGCTGTTAGCTCATCCATCTAATACACCCCTTCCTGGTCCAGCAGGGCCAGCACATCGGGAAAGGGGGCCAGGGCACGGCGCAAAATGCCGTGCAGGTAGGCAATCAGCACTCCGTAGTTCACTATGGGTACGCCGGCCGCCCGGGCGGTCATGATCCGGCTGAGCATCTCCCGCCGGTTGATCATACAGGCGCCGCAGTGCACCACTAGCTTAAACCGCTCCAGCCCGTCGGGCAGAGAAATGCCGCTGCTCCACTCAAATTGCAGCTCTCCCCCCACCCGCTGGCGCAACCAGCGGGGAATCTTCACCGTGCCGATGTCGTCGGCCACCCGGTGATGGGTACAGGCTTCGGCAATCAGCACCCGGTCTCCCGGCACAAGCTGCTCCACCGCCAGCGCCCCCCGCACCAGCGTGGCCAGATCACCCTTGTAGCGGGCAAACAGTATGGAGAACGAAGTTAAAGGCACATCCGGCGGAGTGTCGGCATCCACCTTCAAGAAAGCCTGGGAATCGGTGATCACCAGAGCGGGAGGCTCTTTCAGCTGGTGCAGGGCCGCCCGCAGTTCTCTCTCTTTGACCACCATGGTCAGGCAGTCGTGGTCCAGCAAATCGCGAATGGTCTGCACCTGGGGCAGAATCAGCCGCCCTTTGGGTGCCGCCAGGTCGATGGGTACCACCAGCACAGCCAGCCGTCCGGGCGGCACCAGATCGCCGGCAATGGTGGGCGCGGTCCACTCCCGGGGTGCGGCCTGCACCACGGCCTGCTTGAGCCGGTCTATGCCCTGACCGGTGCGGGCACTCACCCGCACCCAGGCTTTGGCCCCGGCCAGTTCCAGGCCCCGGGCTGCCGCCTCGCTCTCCGGCCGGTCTATTTTATTGAGCACGCCCACCACGGGCAACTGCCGTTCCGCAGCCACCTCCAGCAGCCTTTGCTCAATTTCGCCCACACCCTGCAGCGGATCCACCACCAGCAGAATCATGTCGGCCTTATCCAGCACCCCCAGGCTTTTCTCCACCCGCAGGCGTCCCAGTTCCCCCTCATCATCCAGTCCCGCCGTATCAATGAGCATCGCCGGCCCCAGCGGCAGAATTTCCATAGCCTTGTACACCGGATCGGCAGTGGTACCGGCCACGGGCGACACAATGGCCAGGTTCTGTCCGGTCAGGGCGTTGATCAGACTGGATTTTCCGGCATTGCGCCGGCCGAACAGAGCGATGTGCAGGCGTTCTCCCCGTGGTGTATCATGCATGACTGTTTTCCTCCCCGGTGCAGTTTTCGGTTCCAGCCGGCCGGGAAAGCAGATTCTTCAAAGCCGCCGCCCCGGCAATGCCGGGCCGGGTAAGTTCCCGGGGCCGGGTGATTTCCGCCCACTGGGCCTCGCTGAGCAGGCCCTCCTCAATGACTAACTGCCGGATAGATTTATTTTCCCGCATCGCCCGGCCGGCCACCTGGCTGGCCCGCTCATACCCCAGATAGGGCACCAGGGCGGTAACCAGCACATTGCTCGCTTCCAGCCACTGCCGGCAGCGCTGCTCGCAGGCGGCAATTCCGGCCACACATCGTTGGGCCAGCAGCCGGGCCGCCCGGGCCAGCATTTCCAGACCGGGCAGCAAGTTGTGCGCTACCAGGGGCAAAAAAGCGTTCAGTTCCAGGCGGCCGCCGGCACAAGCCAGAGCAATAACCTGATCCGCGCCCATCACCTGGTAGGCCACCTGGGTGACCATCTCGGGAATGACCGGGTTAACCTTACCAGGCATGATGGAGGAACCGGCCTGACAGACCGGCAGGATAATCTCGGCGGGTCCGCCGGCCGGACCAGCCGCTAGAAACATCAGATCACCGCTGATTTTGGCCAGGTTGACCGCCGCCGCCTTCACCAGGCCGGAAACTTCAGCAAAGACATCGGCATTCTGGGTCAAATCTACTGTATTTTCCGCCCGGGCCAGCCCCAGACCGGTCAGACGGCGCAGTTCTTCAATAACGTGATAAATATAGCAGCGTGGCGCATTCAATCCGGTACCCACCGCCGTGCCCCCCAGGTTGACCTGGCGCAGACGCTCCTCCACCTTGTACAGCCGCCAGCGGTCCCGGGCTATGGCCTCGGCGTAGGCACCAAATTCCTGCCCCAGAGTAACAGGCAGGGCATCCTGGTACTCGGTCCGCCCCAGTTTGAGCACTCCGGCAAAAGACGCTTCCTTTTCCTGCAGGGCTCTCTGCAGTTCGGCCATGGCCTCACTCAGGTCCAGCACCAGCCGGATGGCAGCAATGCGTAAAGCGGTGGGATAAGTATCGTTGGTGGACTGGCTCAGATTGACATGGTGCAGCGGGTGTACCAGGTGATAATCGCCCGGGCGTCCGCCCAGCAGTTCAATGGCCCGGTTGGCCAGCACCTCGTTCATGTTCATGTTGGTGGAAGTACCCGCCCCACCCTGCAGAGCGTCCACAATGAACTGGTCGGCCCAATCGCCCTGCGCCACCTCGTGGGCGGCCTGAACAATGGCCATGGCCACCATTTCGGGCAGCAGGCCACAGCGCCAGTTGGCCAGGGCCGCTGCCGCCTTGACCTGGGCCAGCGCCCTCAGCAGAGACGGGTGCACCTGCTGCCCGCTGACAGCGAAATTCTCCGCCGCCCGCACGGTGTGTATGCCGTAATAGGCCCGCGCCGGCACGGGCAGTTCCCCCAGCAGGTCTTTTTCCCTGCGCCACTCGGTTCTGTCACTCACTCTCATCACCAGCCATTTCACTGCCAATTCTCAGGTTGTACTATTCCCGGGTAAGCCCGTTAAGAACACAGGATGATCAGCAAAACCTACCGGGTCACCAGGGCGCTTTTCACCTGCACCCCGCTCAGCTGACCCAGTTTACCGGTCAGCGCCCCGATCTGGTCGGTGCTGCCGTCCACGATCAGGGAAATCACCGCCAGCCCCTTCTCCCGGTAAGGAATCCCCATCCGGCCCACAATCACATCCCCGTAAGAGCTCAAGATGCTGTTCACCCGGGGAGCCTGGGCGCGGTCCTCAATAACAATGCCAATCACGCCAATGCGCTGTCCTCCAGCAGTGCCCACACTATTCCCTCCCGCCGCCAAATAATAAAGCCTGTTTTGCCGCGGAAAACAGGCGGAAAACAGGCCGAAAAAGGCAAGCATCACCCTCCTTGCCCCTTGACCACAGGCTGAATGGCCCGTTTGCCGCAGGGTTGAAGTATTTATTTTTGCACCCTCCCGGCCGGGTAGCAACCCCCCGCCGGTCAGGCTCAAGAGCAGTTAGTGACAGGACGCTTGCGCTT
Source organism: Desulfurispora sp. (assembly GCF_052744395.1). NCBI lineage: Bacteria > Bacillati > Bacillota > Clostridia > Eubacteriales > Desulfurisporaceae > Desulfurispora > Desulfurispora sp. The sequence continues at coordinate 9,489 of NZ_JBRAJI010000039.1, forward strand.
CCTGCCGGTATTTCTCCAGCAATGCCGCCACTTTGGACGGCTCCATGCGCGGATAGACTTCCTGATCCACCACTACCACCGGCCCCAGGGCACAGGCCCCGAAACAGCGGCCGATTTCCAGGGAAAAAAGTCCATCCGGTGTAGTCTCGCCGGGCTGAATACCCAGCCGCTCCACCATTTCCTCCAGAATTTGCCGGGAGCCGCGCAAATAACAGGAAGTGCCTTCACAGACATAAATCACATGCCGGCCGGCCGGCCGGCGGGCCAGCAGGTGCTGGTATACCGTGGCATAGACATCGGCCAGCGACACCTGCAGCACATCGGCTACCCGGGGTAGAATGTCATCGGGCACATGTCCCAGCAGATCATATATTTGCTGAATCACCAGGGGCAGATGGGCGGACTGCCGGGCATGCCGGGCCAGGATTTCCTCCAATCCCGCCCGGTGGTCGGCCGGACAACCCCCACCATCCTGCATCATGTTCATCGGCATCCCCTGCCCCGCATCATGTCATTTCTACAGTTCATTAACAAATTTTCAGTTTTAATTATATATTCACGCATGTAAAGTGACAAGCACTATTTTTCAAGCTCTGCCACCCGCTGCAGGGCCACCCGGGCCGCCTGCACGGTATGTTCAATCTGCTCCTCGGTGTGCGCCGTGCAGATGAATGCCGCCTCAAACTGGGCCGGCGCCAGATAGATGCCCTGTTCCAGCATGGCCTGAAAATACACCGCGTACTTGTGCGTGTCCGAGGTTAAGGCGGTTTCGTAGTCCACCACGGTTTGTTCGGTGAAGAAACCGCAGAGCATGGAACCCACCCGGGTCCAGTACACCGGCACACCGGCACTGCGGGCCGCCTCCTCCAGGCCCGCGGCCAGCAGGGCCGCCTTGCGGTCCAGTTCCTCATACACTCCCGGCTGCCGGAGCACCTGCAAGGTAGCCAGTCCGGCCGACACCGCCAGCGGGTTGCCCGATAATGTGCCGGCCTGATACACCGGCCCGGCGGGCGAAACCAGGGACATGATTTCCTGCCGCCCTCCATAGGCCCCCACCGGCAGACCGCCGCCGATGATCTTGCCCAGGCAGGTCAGATCGGGCAGCACACCGTAATAGGCCTGGGCACCGCCCCAGCCCAGGCGAAAACCGGTGATCACCTCGTCAAAAATGAGCAGTGCTCCATAACGGCTGGTCAGTTCGCGCAAACCGGCCAGAAAACCCGGTGCCGGCGGTACCAGGCCCATGTTACCCGGTACAGGTTCAACAATCACCGCAGCAATCTGCTCGCCCACCCGGGAGAAGATCTCCTCCAGGGCGGAGAGATTGTTAAAAGGTGCCACAATGGTGTCGGCCGCCGCCGCCGCCGGTACGCCGGGGCTGGTGGGCACACCGTGGGTGAGGGCGCCCGAACCGGCTTTAATCAACAGCATATCGGCGTGACCGTGGTAACAGCCGGCAAACTTGACAATTTTATCCCGTTTGGTGTAGGCGCGGGCCAGGCGCAGGGCACTCATGGTGGCCTCGGTGCCCGAGTTGACCAGCCGCACCATGTCCACAGAAGGCAGGGCCTCCACAATCAGGCGGGCCAGCTCGGTTTCCAGGCGGGTGGGCGCCCCGAAACTGGTGCCGATTTCCAGACATTCCTGAATGGCTGCCAGCACTGCCGGGTGCCGGTGCCCCAGGATCAGCGGCCCCCAGGAATTGACATAATCTATGTAGATATTGCCGTCCTCATCGTACAGCAGGGCACCCTGGCCCCGCTTGATGAAAACCGGGTCCCGGCCCACGGCCCGGAAGGCCCGCACCGGGCTGTTCACACCGCCCGGCAGGTAACGCGCCGCCTCGGCAAACAGCTGCCGGGAAATGGCATCCTGCATCATCCCCACCTCGCTAATCTTCTTCAAAATAGCACATGCTGCTCTTTTTCAGTTCCCGGGTGCTGAACACCAGCTGATAATCCGCCAGCCCGGTAGCCTCGGCCAGACGGGCCGCCAGTTCCCGGCAGGCCTGCCGGCTGGTGTTGTGGATGACCGTGAAAATATTATATGGCCAGTCCGGCGGGCAGCGGCGCAAATAGCAGTGGGTCACCTCGGGACAGGCGGCGAAATACTGGCCCACCTCATCCACCCGGTCGGGCGGCACCCGCCAGACAATCATGGCATTGGCCGTAAAACCCAGTTCGCGGTGGCGCAAAGCCGCCCCCAGCCGGCGCATGCGCCCGTCGGCCAGCATGCGCTCGATTCTTTCCAGCAATTCCTGCTCGCTGATCCCTATCTGTTCGGCCAGCACCCGGTAGGGCCGGGACACCAGCGGCAGTCCCCGCTGCAGCAGCCGGACTATCTGCCGGTCGGTCTGATCCTGCATACTTATACCTCACCCGTATCCGATAAACGAAACTTGACTTTAATCTTGAAGATCTTTTCCGCCGGCAGGGAATAGATCTGCTCAATGCCCGTGCGGTCCCTGATCTCGGCAATAATCCGCTGCAGGTACTCCTCACCGGGCGCCAGCAGGGTAAACCACATATTCAGGGAGTGTTCCCGCAGGTAGTTGTGGGTTACCCCGGGGTAGGAATTGATCACCCGGGCTACTTCTTCTATGCGCTCTGCAGGCACCGCCAGGGCACAGAGCGTGCCTGTATAGCCCAGGCGGCGGGAATCGAAAATGCCTCCCAACCGGCGGATGATGCCCTTTTCCTGCCAGGCAGCCAGGCGGCGCAGCACCTCCTCCTCAGTGGTGCCCAGCTGCTGCGCCAGAGCCAGGTAGGGGCGGGAAACGCGCGGCAGATCGCTCTGGATCAGATCCAGCAGCCGCCGGTCCAGCTCGTCCATCACTGCTTCCTCCGGTCCGCTCGCCCGCTGTAAAGCCTGCTCCCTGTGTTTACTCATTTTTCGCCCGCTCCCCGCCGCTTAAACTTTCCCGGTACAGGCACCAGGGTTCTTCGGCCATGTAATCGCCGTGATAATAGAGCGCCCGGGCCCGGCAGCCGCCGCACACCTCGCGGTACTGGCACAGGCCGCAGCCCCCGCTGTACTGCATGCTGCGCAGGCGCAAAAACACCGGGCTCTCCGCCCAGAGACGGGCGAAATCCTCCTGCCGCACATTGCCGGCCGCCACTTCCATGTAGGCGCAGGGCTGCACATCGCCCACCGGATTGATGATGCAGTAGGAGATGCCGGCCAGACAGCCCCGGGAAAAGCGCACCGGCACGTTCATTTGGCGGGCCAGGCGCATGAACTGGGGCGCGCAGGTGGGCTTGAGCTCAATGGGCACAGCAGCCTGTTTTTGCAGAATCTGCCGCAACAGTTCCTCATAATGCCGCGCTTTGAGGGAGGCGGCAGCGATGTTCACCCCCCGACCGGTGGGCACCAGGAAAAAGATGTGGTGGCCGCGGGCCCCCGCCTGCACGGCCAGATCGGTGATCTCCAGCACCTGCCGGTGATTCCAATCCATTACCGTGGTATGAATTTGAAAGGGCAGCCCCGCATCCCGGCAGGCGGCCATACCGTCCACCGCCGCCTGCCAGCAGCCGGCAGCCGCGCGAAAATCGTCGTGCTCCTGCCGGTGCACGCTGTCCAGACTGATGCCGGCCACTGCCAGGCCGGCCTTTTTCAGCCGGGCGGCCATGGCGCCGTCAATCAGCGTGCCGTTGGTACCCAGCACGGGGCGCAAACCACGCCGGGCCGCGTATTCCACCAGTTCCAGAATATCGGGCCGCAGCAGCGGTTCGCCCCCGCTGAAAATCATAATTTTAAACCCCGCCGCGGCAATGCCGTCAATCAGGCGCAGCGCTTCGGTCGTAGTCAGTTCCTGCTGTTTTTCCTCCCCGGCATCGCGGTAGCAGTGCTGACAGGCCAGATTGCACCTGTTGGTAGTATTCCAGGACACCAGCACCGGTCACTCTCACCAGCCTTCCTTGAGCCAGCCGGCCGCATCCAGGGCGTGGTAGGTAATGATTATATCGGCCCCGGCCCGCTTCATGCCGGTCAGCGTTTCCAGCACCACCCGCCGCTCGTCCAGCCAGCCCCGGGCAGCCGCCGCCTTGACCATGGCATATTCCCCGCTCACATTGTACACGGCCAGCGGCAGGGGAAAGTTGTCCCGCAGCAGGCGCACCACGTCCAGGTAGGGCAGGGCGGGCTTGACCATGATTATGTCCGCCCCTTCCTCAATGTCCAGGGCGGCTTCCCGCAGAGCCTCCCGCCCGTTGGGCGGGTCCATCTGGTAGGAGCGGCGGTCGCCAAACTGCGGTGCCGAACCGGCCGCTTCCCGGAAAGGGCCGTAATAAGCTGAAGCATACTTCACCGCATAGGACATGATCGGAATGTGCTGGAACCCCTCGCTGTCCAGTTTGGCCCGGATGGCCGCCACCCGGCCGTCCATCATGTCGCTGGGCGCCACCACATCGGCCCCGGCCCGCACATGGGACAGGGCGGTGCGGGCCAGCAGCGGCAGGGTGTTGTCATTGAGCACCCGTCCCCCCTGCACCAGGCCGCAGTGGCCGTGGCTGGTATATTCACACAAACAGACATCGGTGATTACCAAAAGGTCTGGATACTGCTGTTTGATCAGCCGCACGGCCTGCTGCACTATACCGTTATCGTCGTAGGCGCCGCTGCCCTTTTCGTCCTTGGCCGCCGGCACGCCGAAGAGGATTACGGCTAGCACGCCGGCGCGGTTCACTCTCTCCAGCTCCTCGGGCAGGGTATCCAGGGAATAGTTGCAGATGCCGGGCATGGATGGTACCTCCCGGCGCAGGCCGCTGCCCTCGGCTACAAACAGCGGGTAAACCAGGTCGCTGGTGTGCAGTTCGTGTTCCTGCACCATGCGGCGCAGCACGGCGTTTTCCCGCAGGCGGCGGGGTCGTTTGACGGTGGTCATGGGGAACACCTCTTTTATATGCTTAATAGCGGGTGAGTAGTGAGACATCCGCTACAGCTTGCCTCACTGGCAACACCATGAGCAATTTTGCTATTCACCTGCCAGTCCAATCTCGGCATCGGTCAGATAACAGGCCGGGTCGGGGGCCCAGAAATCGCCGGTTACGGCCTCGGCCCGGGCCCGGAAATTCCCGTTGCACCAGTCCAGCCAGCGGCAGGCCGCACAGCGCCCCTTGAGCAGCCGCTTGCGGTCCCGCAGACCGCGCAGCAGGGGATGCTCGCCCTGCCAGATGCGCTCAAAAGGCGTCTTCAGCACATTGCCCAGCACATGCCCGCGGGTGAACTGATCGGGATAAACATTGCCGGCCCAGTCCACCGCTCCAATGGCCACCCCCGAGCGGTTGCCGCCATTGACCAGCAACAGCTCCCGCGCCCGCGCCGCCGCCGTCGCATCTTCTCCCAGAAGCTTCAGATACAGGTAGATGGCATCACAGTGGTTATCCACTGTGAGCACCTCCACCGGCTGCCCGGCGGCATGCAGAGCGGCGGTGCGCGCTATGATCTTGTCCACCACTGCCCGGGTTTCCTCGTGAGAAATATCTTCCTCCACCATGCGGCTGCCCCGGCCGCTGTACACCAGGTGATAAAAGCAGACCCGGGGGATGTTTTCTTCCTGCACCAGGCGGAATATGTCGTCCACCTGCCGGTAATTATGCCGGTTAATCGTAAAGCGCAGGCCCACCCGCTGCCCCACCGCCAGGCAGTTGCGGATGCCCTCCAGGGCCATTTGGAAAGCCCCCGGCCGGCCGCGGAAGGTGTCGTTCACCCCGGCCAGCCCGTCCAGACTGATGCCCACATAACCCACACCGGCTTTTTGCAACTGCCGGGCCACATCGGGGGTAATCAGCGTGCCGTTGGTGGACACGGTAACACGTATACCCAGCTGCCGGGCGTACTGCACCAGGTCGAAGAAGTCCGGCCGGGTCAGCGGTTCCCCGCCCGACAGCAGCAGCACGGGCACCCGGCAGGCGGCCAGCTGCTCAATAAACTGCCGCCCCTCCCGGGTGCTCATTTCTCCGGAATACTGCCTGGCTTCGGAACTGGAATAGCAGTGCCGGCAGTGCAGGTTGCAGCTGCGGGTCATGTTCCACACCACCACCGGGCCATGCCCCTGCACGGCACCCTGCCGGGCCCCGGCCGCCCCCGGAGCGTAGCGCAGCGAGTCACCGAACCCGGCAGCGCCGCAATACAACCTGCTGATGCTGATCATTGCTTAACACAACCTTTCTGTAACATGCGTGCACCGGCAAATGCGGTTCTCAGGAAGAGGCCCGGCCTAAGCCCGCATCGGCCACCAGCGCCTGGAGCAAACCGTCAATGGTATATTGCGCGGCCTGGATGTGCACGGGCAGCCCCAGCTCCCGGGCGGTCTGCGCCGTCACCGGTCCGATCGCCGCCACTTTCACCGGCCGGCTCTGCAGCAGCCCGGGCAGATCGGGCTCACCCAGCGCCCGGACAAAATTGCGCACTGTAGAGGAGCTGGTAAAAGTAATATAATCAATCTGCCCGGCCAGCAGCATTTTCCGCACCGGCTCGGCATTCCCGGCGCCGGCCACGGTGCAATAGGCCGTCACTTCGTCCACTTCCAGGCCCAGCTGCCGCAGTTCCCGGGGCAGCACGTCGCGGGCAATGTCGGCCCGGGGCAGCAGCACCGCCTGCCCCGCCCTGAGGCTCGCCCGCAGCCCCTCCACCACCGCTTCCGCCCGGTATTCCTCGGGCACGTAGGTTACCCGTATGCCCAACCCTTCCACCGCCGCTCTGGTCTGGGGCCCGATGGCGGCAATGTTAATGCCCTGCAGGTCCCGCACATCACCGCCCTGCTCCCACAGGCGGCGGAAGAAATAGCGCACACCATTGGCACTGGTAAAGATAATCCATTGATAATGACCGAGCCGGGCAATAGCCCGGTCCAGCGGCCCATAGTCCGGCGGCTCCACAATCTGAATGACGGGGAATTCGATGGGTTCCCCGCCCAGTTCCTCCACCGCGGCACACAGGGCGCTGGCCTGTTCCCGGGAACGGGTGACCAGCACCCGCCGGCCAAAGAGGGGCTTCTTCTCAAACCAGGCCAGCTGCTCGCGCAAAGTAACCACCTGGCCCACAACAATTACCGCCGGGTTGGTGAAATTATGCTCCTGCACCAGATCCACAATGCTGGCCAGCGTACCGGTGAGCGTGGCCTGCTCGGGCCGGGTACCCCAGCGGATCACGGCCACCGGTGTATCGGGCGAGCGGCCGTGGGCCAGCAGCTGCCGGACAATGGCCGGCAGGTTGGCCATACCCATGAGAAATACCGCTGTACCCATGCTGCTGATACCGGCCCAGTTCAGGTCGGTGCTGTCTTTTTCCGGATCCTCATTGCCGGTGACAATGCCCAGGGTGGAGGTCATCCCCCGCTGGGTAACCGGTATGCCGGCATAGGCCGGCACGGCCACGGCCGAGGTCACACCGGGTACCACCTCATACTCGATGCCGGCCTGCGCCAGCGCCAGGGCTTCTTCCCCACCCCGGCCGAAGACAAAAGGATCGCCGCCCTTTAAGCGGGTAACCACCAGGCCCTGCCCGGCCAGTTCCACCAGCAGAGCGTTGATCTCCTCCTGGCGCAGCGCGTGCCGCTGGGGACTTTTGCCCACATAATAAAGACGGGCGTCGGGCCGGGCCCAGGCCAGCAGACGCGACCCGGCCAGGCGGTCATAGACCACGGCGTCGGCCCGGGCCAGGCACTCCCGTCCCTTCACAGTGATCAAGCCCGGGTCGCCCGGCCCGGCCCCCACCAGATAGACTTTACCCCTCTTGTTTTCACCCATTGCTCTCAAACTCCTGTCTGGTTTCCTGCAATATTCTGGCCGCTCCCCGGACCAGCAGTGTTTCCGCCAGCTGCACCCCCAGCGCTGCGGCAGCGGCCGCAGGTCCGGTGATGCTGTCGCGCACCAGTTCCCGGCCGTCCAGAGCGGCCACCACCCCCTGCAAAGTGAGCTGTTCCCCGTCCACCAGACCCAGCGCGCCAATGGGAACCTGACAGCCCCCTTCCAGCCTCTGCAAAAAGGCCCGCTCAGCGGTGATGGCCGCCCGGCTGGGCGGATGGTCCAGGGGGCTGAGCAAATTGATTATAAAATCATCATCCTGACGGGCTTCCACGCCAATGCTGCCCTGTCCCACAGCAGGAAGCACAATGTCATAGGGCAGGCGCTGGGTGATGTGTTCCTGGAGCCCCAGGCGGACCAAACCGGCACAGGCCAGCACCAGCGCATCCAGTTCCAGCTCCTCAAGCTTGCGCAGGCGGGTCTGCACATTGCCGCGCACCGTGATAAACTGCAGGTCGGGCCGGTAATGCTTCAGCTGGGCCTGCCGGCGCAGGCTGCTGGTGCCGATGCGCGCCCCCGGCGGCAACTGCTGCAGAGCCAGACCCCGGCGGGAAACCAGCCCATCACCCGGATATTCCCGCGGACATACCGCGGCAACGAAAAGACCTGCCGGCAGTTTGGTCGGCAAGTCTTTCATACTGTGCACGGCCAGATCTATCTCCCCCCGCAGCATGGCCTGCTCCAGCTCCTTGGTAAACAGCCCCTTGTCGCCGATGCGGGCCAGCGCGGTGTCCAGAATTTTATCCCCTTTGGTTTTCATGCCCACCAGTTCAAAACGATACTCCGGCCAGCACCCGGCCAGTCTTTGCTGCACCCAGCGCGCCTGCCATACAGCCAGAGCGCTTTCTCTGGTTCCAATGCGGATGGTCCTGGTCATGCCCCGTCCTCCTGTCAATTTTGCGCCGCCTGCATGTTCGGTTTATCTTCCGCCCCGGTGGGCAGGTCGAACAAATGGCAGAGCACTTCGTTATATAATTGCCCCTGGGGGGTCAGGGCGTATTCCTTCAGGCGCACCACCGGCATGTGCAGCAATTGATTGACAATGGAATTGGCCAGCGAACCGATCACCTTGCGGTCGTGCTCGGTCAGCTCGCCCAGGCGGTTGAAGGCCCGCCGCAGCTCCTTCTGCTTGATCTCCTCACCCAGCTTTTTCAGGGCGGTAATGGTGGGCACGGCGTACAGGCTGCCCAGCCACTGCATAAAGCCGGCCAGTTCCTGCTCAATGATGCTTTCGGCCCGCAGGGCCGCTTTGCGCCGCGTCTCCAGATTGCGGTCAATCACATGCTGCAGCGCGTCCACGTCATACAGCTTCACCCCGGGCAGATTGCCCACCGCCGGATCCACATCGCGGGGCACGGCGATATCAATGATCATCAGCGGGCGCCGGCCGCGCTGCTCCATCACCTGCTGCATCTCGGCCAGGCGCACCACATAGTGGCTGGCGGCGGTACAGCTGATCACAATATCGGCCCGCAGCATGTATTTAAACAATTCCGAAAAACGCACGGCCTCACCGCCGAATTTCTCGGCCAGCCGCACCGCCCGCTCGTAGGAGCGGTTGGAAACAATGACCCCGCTCACCCCGTTGGACACCAGATGCAGGGCGGTAAGCTCGCTCATCTTGCCCGCACCGATGATCAGCACCACCCGGTCCTCGAGTGTGCCGAAAATCTGCCGGGCCAGCTCCACCGCGGCATAGCTGATGGATACCGAATTCTGATCAATGCCGGTTTCGGTGCGCGCCCGTTTGCCCACCGTGAGAGCCTGGCGGAAAAGAGTATTTAAAATCTTTTCCGTGCTCTGGTGCTCCTGGGCTATGGCCAGAGCCTGCTTGACCTGCCCCAGAATCTGGGTTTCCCCCAGCACCATGGAGTCCAGGCCGGCCGCCACGCGGAAGAGGTGGCGGGCGGCTGTGTAGGAGCCGTAATTGTACAGATAGCCGCGCAGCTCGGCCCGTTCCACCCCCGAACGGCGGGCTAAAAAGTCCAGAATGGCCTCCACGCCGGCCGGTTCCTCATCCACAGCGGCATATATTTCCGTCCGGTTGCAGGTGGAGATAATCACACAGCCGCCCACACCCGGATATTTCCTCAGTTCCACCAGCGCCGCGGGCAAACTGTGCTCGGAAAAAGCCAGTTTTTCCCGCACCTGCACCGGGGCGGTTTTATGGTTCAGCCCCACTACCACTACATGCATGTCTGATTCTCTCCTTTGCCAGCTCGAACTGTCCAGCCCGCACCAGCTGCCAGACCGGCTCGTCCAGCAGAGCGGCCAGCAAAACCTGGCGCTGCTGCGCATCCGGCACCCGGCTGATCAGCTGCTCTCTCAGTTCCCCCAGCAGATCCACCAGTTCGGCATACTGGGGCGGAAAAATATTTTCCAGTTCCTGGCGTATATATCTGGACAGGAGCGGACTCCGGCCCTCTGTGGAAACAGCTATGGTCAGCGCGCCGCGCCGCAATGTGGCCGGAACGAAAAAATTGCCTGCCGCCGGGTCGTTCACCACATTAACCAACACATTTCTCTCCCGGCAGTCCCGCGCTACCCGCCGGTTCACCTCTACATCGCCCGTAGCAGCAATGACCAGCAAAGCCCCCTCCAGATCACCCGGATGATAGGGGCGATCCAGATAAACCAGGCTGTCGCCCCGGCAGGCAGCCAGTTCAGCCAGCCCGGGGGTCAGCCGGGGGCTGACCAGCCGGATGCGGGCCCCGCAGTCCAACAGCGTCCTCACTTTGCGCTCCGCCACCCGGCCGCCCCCCACCACCAGGCAGAGCTCACCGGCCAGATTGACGGTGATGTGATAATAAGCCAAAACCGTTTTCCCCGCTTTAAAACTTTCTTTGAATAATGAAATCGGCTATGACTGCCAGGGTGCGGCGGGCCGGCACGTCGGGCAGCACCTGCAGCTGGCGGCGGGCCTTGTCGATGTACCGCTCCACCACCCGGTTGGCCCTGTCCACCGCCCCGCAGGCCACCACCAGGTCTATGGCCCGCTCAATCTCGGCCTGGGACTTGTCCCGCCGGACCACCAGCTGTTTGATCTCGGGGTCGTGCACCCCTTCCAGAGCGAAAATCACCGGCAGGGTCAGAATCCCCTGCCGCAGATCGCTGCCCAGCGGCTTGCCCAGCCTGGCCTCATCGGCTGTCATATCCAGTATATCATCGGTAATTTGAAAAGCCATACCTATATAATGACCAAAGCGACGCAGTGCCATGTAGATGCCGGGAGGAGCCCCGCAGGCCACCGCGCCCAGCTGGCAGCTGGCAGCAATCAGCAGGGCGGTCTTGCGTTTGATCCGGTAAAAATAATCCTTGACCGTCTGCCCGGGATCAAAGGAGGTAGCAATCTGCACAATCTCCCCTTCGGTCATCTGCACGCTGGTCCGGGCCAGCACCCGGGGAATCAGCGGGTTGGTGTACCGGGAGATCAGCACCAGGGAACGGGCAAATAAAAAATCGCCCAGGTGGGTGGAAAACCGGTTGCCCCACATGGCCCGAACCGTGGGCACCCCGCGCCGGGTGGTGGCCGCATCCACCACATCGTCATGGACCAGCGAAGCCATGTGGATCAGTTCCAGAGCCACCGCCAGGGGAAGCACCGTGTTCAGGTCATATTGATGAAACTTGGCCCCCAGCAAACAAAATGCCGGACGCAGGCGTTTGCCGCCGGCATTGATCAGGTGCAGGGCGGTCTCGGTCATGCTCTCCTCGGGCGCCCGCACCACTTCTTTCAGCATCTCCTCCACTTTCCCCAGGTCATCCCTGATTTCACTAAATATATCCAGCATCTAACAAGCACCTACTCAAAGAAGCATTTTTCTCTCTACCCGCATTATTTTATTCTGCAGGCAGGGTAAAAATCCTTCCCTCACCGCATGATAAAACCAAATTCGCCTCTTGTTCATCCGGGCGTCTGCTGGTATAATATTAAGTGCTTTTTGATAAGGGAGTGGATGGTGCCTGGTGGTGCTCCCGGTCTTCAAAACCGGTCGCGAGGCGGTAACCCCGTCTCGGGTGAGTTCGATTCTCACACACTCCCGCCACAGAGCAAACCCCCGGCAGCGCGGGGGTTTTAGTATTTCACAGGAGCGTTACCAAACCATGACTACCGCAGCCCGCCTTACCCTGCTCTGGCTCAGCCTGACCCTGTTCATGGAAGCGCTGATCTACGGCCTGATTACACCGCTGGCCCCCTATTATGCCCGCACCCTGCACCTGGGTGCCGGCCAGCTGGGGCTGTTTTTTGCCGTGTATTCCGTGGCCCTTTTTGCCGCCAGCTTCCCTTCGGGCAGCGCCTGCGACCGCCTGGGGCACCGCCCGGTGCTGGCCGCCGGCCTGCTGCTGCTGGCCGCTTCGACCATGCTTTTTGCCCTGGTGCAGGGCCTGTGGTGGCTGGTGCTGGCCCGCATTCTGCAGGGCGCGGCCGGCGCGGCCATCTGGACCGCCGCCCTGGCCGCCGCCACCACCCTGCTGCCCACCAGGCAGCGGGGCAGCGGTCTGGGCTGGATGATGGCCGTAACCGGCCTGGGCACCATTGCCGGCCCGGTGTTCAGCGGCGCGGCTTTCCACAGCCTGGGCTACTCTGCCCCCTTCCTGGGCACGGCAGGAATAGTGCTGCTGCTCACTCTGCCCGCCCTGGGCCGTTTTCTACCCGAAACCGGCCGGGAAAGCCGGCAGTCATCCTCCTACGGAAAGGTCACCGATCTGAAAATGATCATGATCATCCTGCTGGTGGCCGCCAGCAGCTTCAGTTTCGGCATGCTGGAACCCCTTTTGCCCCTGCACCTGGCCGACCGCTTTGCCCAGAACAGCCGTGACATCGGCCTGATGTTCGGCTACATGAGCCTGGTCTATTTCGGCACCCGGCCCCTGTGGGGCTATCTGGGTGACCGCCGGGGCTACCCGGCACTGATTCTGCCCGGGCTGATCATCACGGCCTTCTCTTTGCCCACCCTGGGCCTGGCCCCCGATCTGGTGTCCCTGTATCTGGCAGCCGGCATCTTCAGCGCCGCCTGCTGCGCCATGACCACCCCCTGCCTGCCCCTGCTGGCCGAATACTCCGACCAGAAGGGCGAGGAAAGCTACGGCCGCAGTTACGCCCTGGTCAATGCCGCCTACTCGGTGGGACTGCTGCTGGGCCCGGCCGCCGGCGGCTGGCTGACCGACTGGTTTTCCTTCCGCGGCGCACTGCTGATCTTCTCCCTGCTGCTGCTGGCACTGGGAGCGGGATTTTACCGGTACAGCCTGCCCCATAAGCCCACCCCGGCCCACCGGCCGGACCGCTGAAAAAACGTCACCCCCGTACTAGCGCCAGCTATTACGCTGGTTGCCACAGCACGGGGGTTTCTTACAGGGAGCAGCGGCCGTTGGCACCTGCGCACAGACCAGAAAGGGCAAAGGCTAAAATGCAATGGGCAGCTATCCCCCTTTACAGCAACATTTTATTAGTTCTATCATTGATAATAGCCGTCGCTTCCTCCAGTGAACTGGCTACAAACAGTTCATCCGTTAATTCGTCCAGCTGCTTCAGACTGCTTATTTCACGCACTTTCTGCTGCAGCCTGGATGACGATGCACCAAATTTCCTGGAAAGGTACTTGCAGATATAGTCCTGGGCTTTTTTTACACTGCCTTCCAGTAAACCTTCCTGCTTACCTTCCTGCTTACCTTCTTTTCTGGCCCTGGCCAGTCTGGAAGCCTGGTCCATCTCATACTTGTAACGCGACAGATATTCGGCCCGGACAGCCGGGTCGCTGCTAATTCTGTCCAGCATGGCACGGGCTTTTTGGATCATGGCGTCCTGTTCCATGATTTTTTCCACCTCCTGAGCGATGTTCTGGTCGTCACGAGCCAGCAGAAATAACATCCATTTGATTACCCTGTCCCGATCCCTGGATATTTCCCCGCGTTTAAATGATTCCCTCACTCTGACCAGGTCTAAAAATACGATTTCGGCCCGTTCGGTGAGCAGGATTTTCTGCCGGTCTTCCCACCAGTGGAAGTGGTGACGGTAATGGGGGCTGGTAGGGAACTGGTTGTAATTAGTGATGATGATGGTTACGGCTCTGGACAGGTCGGCATAGTCTACTCCGGCGGTTAAGGTTTCGGTCAGGATATGGGCGTTGTAATAGATGCTGCGGTTGGCCATGTTGTGCTCATCCCGCAGCTGCATCTCGATGTTGAAGCGGTCATTGTTCACAGTAGTTGCATGAATGTCCAGGATTATCCCTTTATCCACTGGATGTTCTTTTTCTTTGTCGGCACGCAACACCTGCACATGACTAAGCCGGTGGTCACCACTCAACTGCAGAATATCATTAAGCAGTTCACACAGCAACTCTTCATCGCGGAAAAGCAGCTTAAATATGATATCGCTTTTGGGGTCCAGACAATTTTGCCATCTTTGCCATATGTCCAGGGTGATCACCTCTTTGGTTTCTATTTTACCATAGCCGCCGGTTATGGTAAAACGGCTGTCTAGATGGGGTTGGTATTTATTTGATGCGGAGTGAAAATATTGCGCTAGCCTCCATCATTCAGTTGCAGTACAGACTTTCAATCAGGCGGCGCTTTTTCTCCCGGGCCGCAGCCTGCTCCGGGTCTTCGGCAGCCGCATCACCGGGCGGCGGGGCGGCTCTGGACTGCCAGCGGCTGCCCGGACGCTGCCGGGCGGATTCATGGCGGGCTGCTGCGTAGCGGGAGGCTTCAGCCCGGGCCTGGTCCAGGGTGCGCACACCGGCATTGTAGAGGTTCCGGCAGATGGCGTCGATGTAGTCCACCCGCCGCACATTGGCCAGGGCGGCTTTTTCGATGGCCCACAGCACCACGCCCGGTTCCAGCCCGGCCGCCAGCCAGGCGGTGAGTTTTTCCACCTGCAGCGGTGAAGGGGCCAGGATACCGCCTGCTGCAGGGCTTCCTGTATCCGAACAGCCGGCAAATCTTCCCGCGCCCGATCTATATCTACATCATCTATATCATTTAGATCTAGATCTTTCTTTAGGCGGGCCGCAAAGCCTTGGGGCTCTAAGGCGGATGTCCCGGCACAGCTTGTCCTTTTGCACAAGTTATCCTGACCATTATTACTTGTCCTTTTGGACAAGTTGGCAGGATTACTTGTCTGATCAGACAAGTTTTGCCCGGTGTTGCTACTTGTCTTTTCGGACAAGTTAGTGGGTTTACTTGTCTTATTGGACAAGTAATCCGCTCTTTCATTACTTGTCATTTCAGACAAGTTAGCGGTTATACTTGTCCTTTTACACAAGTTATTCTCACCATTATTACTTGTCTTTTCGGACAAGTTATGTGCGGCGGAGCTGTCTGTCCCTGCAGGCTGGCTCCGGGCCATAGCGGTCTGAGCATCCGCCCTGCTGCCGGCGAGCTCGTCCGCTTTTTTTGTCTGGCGCTCCTTCCGGTGCGCACGGCTCCGGCCGGCTTGGCCTGGGGGCTGGCCACGGCGGGCGGCAGACAGAGCCACTGTTCCAGGTCGCTCTGCAGGGCGTAACGGGCCGGGCGGCCCGGACTGCGGGTGATGACGCGCTGTCTAACCAGTTCCTGCAGTTGCTTGAAAACGTATGTCTCCTCCGATCCACAGACGGCGGCAAATTCGCGCAGGGTGATGCTGTCATTCTCCCGCCCCCAGCCGCAGGTGCGGCGCAGAATGAACAGGCAGATGCTCAGCTGGGTACTGTTCAGCCCGGCTCTGATCAAGGATTCCAGGAGCATGTTGGGTACCTGGGTGCAGCCATCCTGAACGCTGGCCATGTTTCTCGTACCTCCTGTCTTGAGATCAGCAATTCCGGCAGTTCCGGGGCGGCCCGGTAAACTGGCGCTATCTGAGTGCTGGCTGCGGCGGGAGTGGGCGCCGGGCCGGTATATACGCACACCTAATGTCAATAATTAGTTAAGCAATGTGCACATAAATATGCTGTCTTAATAAGCTATATGCTGCACACTGGAGGGGTTAAAAACAGTGCATTAAGAAGAGGCATTTACCATAAAGCCTGCGGAAAATGCGGGAAAGCAGGGGTTCACCCTTGCTCCAACCAATCGTTTACAGGAATAAACATCATGTGTATACCATATATGTAAATATATGGTATAATACACTTGTGCTCTGGTTTGCCCAAACAAACCTATCCTGTAACGGGGGAGGTAGAGGCATGCTCCGCGATCTGGCCCGGGGACTGGCCGGGCTGGCCCTGGCCGGCCTGCTCTGTTTGATGAACCAGCCGCCGGCCACGGCCGGTGACCGGCATAGCAGCAAAATAATCATTAATAAGGGAACCAATCAACTGGCTGTGGTAAAAGACGGCCGGTTCCTGCAAGTGTTTCCCGTAGCCACCGGGCGCCTCCCCAGCTACACCCCGGAAGGGGTTTTTCGCGTGGTGTGCAAAATTGTAAATCCCTATTACGCCCGCCTGAAAATACCCGGCGGCCACCCCGCCAATCCCCTGGGCAAATACTGGCTGGGCCTGTCGGTAGGCGGCGGCTATCAGTACGGCATTCATGGCAATGCCGATCCTTCTTCCATAGGCAAATACGCCTCCGGAGGCTGCATCCGCCTGCACAACAGCGATATTGCCTGGCTCTTTCCCCGCATCGCCGTGGGCACACCGGTGGAGATCATCAACTCACCGGTCAGTCTGGAAATGCTCTATCCCGACCAGGCCGGGCTGATCTGCCCCCCGCCCGCCGGGGCCGATCAGGGGGAAGGCATTTGATCCTCCGTCTGTGATATACCCGGGTTATCTATCAAATATCCGGCCTTATGCACAAAAAACCACCGGGCAAGCGGTGGTTTTTCTACATTAATGCTTATCAGATTCTAACATTTTCTTCTGTAATTGCAGCACTTCATCCAGGTTAAGTCCGGTAGCTTTGGTGATGATTCGCGGGTCAACGCCCTCATGAAGTAACATTATAGCAGTTTGCTGGCGTTCTTCTTTCACTTTCTCTTGCACAATCTTATGCAATTTCTCTTGAACGATCTCATCTATAATCTCGCTGAAAATAACTGATTCCATAAGCATTTCCCTCCTGATATAGAGCCTTATCAGGCTTCCAGCATACTTTTTCTCAGCCAGCAAATACATGATGTTTTCTATCTTTAATCACTGTTTCCCAGATATCGCTACGATAGCGCAACATCCTTACAGGCAGAGCAGTATCCCGATAAGCCATGGGCTCGATATGTAAAAAATAATTACCGTTCGCTTCTTCCACTTCCAGCACACTGTCCAGGCGAGAGCTCAGTTTAGGACTAAATTCGGTCTGGTATGGCCTGATTTGCTGCGGTTTGCTTTCCGGTACCAGATAGGCCAACCAATCACCTGCCCGGCGTTGTAGCAAACGTTTGATGGCCAGATCAGGCTTGGACATCGGAGCACTCCTTTTTGCTTGATTATATCACTAGCACAGTGCTGTGGGAAGCTGGATAAAAGAGAGCGCTGTCGACCAGGCTGGGCTGATCTGCCCCCCGCCCGCCGGGGCCGATCAGGGGGAAGGCAAATATTAAATCTCCTGCTCCCGCACCAGTTCCGGCAGATCATTGCGGGGCGAGTTGACCAGCCGGGAGACCGGGTAAATGTGCAGCCTTTCCTCACAGGGGCGAAGCATTTTTTTCAGTGTACCCGCATCGGTGCTGCCATCCAGCCGGGCCGCATACTCGCGCTCGTCGCGCAAGATCACGGGCATTCTGGAGTGAATCCCCTGCATGGCCGGGCTGGCAGTGGTAGTGATGATGGTAAAAGAAAAAATGCTTCCCTCGAGCGCATCCCACCTGTCCCAGAGACCGGCAAAGGCAAACAGTTCCTGTCCGGGCAGCACGATCCGGTATGGCGTGCTGACTTTTCCCTCCTTTTTCCATTCATAAAAACCATCGGCCGGGATCAGACAGCGGCGATGGCGAAAGGAATCCCGGAAAGAAGGCTTATCCGTCAGGGTTTCCGCTCTGGCGTTTATCAGTTTATGGCCCATGCTGGCTTCTTTGGCCCAGTGCGGTACCAGTCCCCAGCGCATAACGGCCAGCCAGCGCCCGGACCCATCCTCCCCGATCACCGGCACTGTTTGCCCGGGCGCAATGTTATAGCGCGGGCTGTACTGGATATGCACCATCACGCCAAAGGTCTGGCTGATTTTTTCCGGTGATACTGTCAGCGTATAGCGACCGCAGATAACCAACACCCCCCGGGAAGTGAGTCAGAAAGCAAATCAGAACAGGAATATTCCACCCGTCAAAATGCGGCGCGCGAGTTGCCCCACCGCAGCAACGGCTATGAAAAACAGCTAACTATAACCTGGATCCGTGATACCATCTCACCAATAACCATTTTCAGGCATAATCTG
>NZ_JBRAJI010000040.1:0-25959 GCF_052744395.1 Desulfurispora sp.
TGGGTCAGTTTTACTTGACTAGCGGGGGTCAATTCTATTTTACGATCTACAATCCGGCCGCAAGACGATCCGGGCATCCAGTACCAGCGCGCTATCGGGATAAGCTACCACCGGATTTAAATCCATCTCGACTATTTCATCAGTTGATTGCACCAGATTAGACAGCCTGGTGATGATGCCGGTCAGGGCCTGCACATTTCCGGGCGGTTTTCCCCGGTAACCCTCCAGGAGGAGGCTGCCTTTGATCTGCCGGAGCATTTGGACGGCCTGTGTTATGGCTGCAAAACCCAGTCCCGCCGAGTCCAGGGGGTTTTTTAATATGACGGGCGGATTCTCGCCCAGGACGCCCTTGATTTTCTGGATGCTCTCCGGTGTGAAGGAGGGGATGGCCACAGGTTTATACGAGCAAACAACTGTATGTTTTAGAATAGAAACGTATTGTTTACAAAGTTAATTGTAATGCCGGTTCTTACTACCATATCGTTGAAAAATCTGTAAGGATTATTTATTGCAAGATTTAGGAATATTTTTTGCAATATTGAAATAGTCAAAATATTAAAAATAGACTGGAGGGCTTTCTGGGCATGGAAAAGATATGGTTGAAGAATTGGCCGGACAATTTACCCTGGAAACTAGGTTATCGTCTGGGTGAAAAGCCGCTGCACGAGTACCTGCGCGTCAATGCGGTCGAACAGCCCGATGCGCCGGCCTATATTTACTATGGGCGCGTGTACACCTGGCGTCAGTTGGACCAGTTCACTGATTCACTGGCCGGTTTTTTAGCTGACCAGGGAGTGGTTAAAGGCGATCGGGTTGTTTTGTACATGCAGAATTGCCCCCAGTATATTATTGCTCACTACGGTGTGCAAAAACTGGGGGCTGTGGTGGTTCCGGCCAGTCCCATGTTCAAGCAGCATGAGCTGGCTTACGAAATTAACGATGCCGGGGCCAGAGTGCTGGTGACCACTGCCGAGTTGTATCCCGTAGTAGAGGCGGTGCGGCGCAGCAGCGGTCTGGAAATAGTGCTGGTATCCAATTACAGGGACTTTCTGCCCTCCTCGCCCACCGTCCCACTGCCGGCCGAACTGACCGCCAATATGAGTAAAATCCCCGATGCTTTCGACCTCTGGGAAGTGATCAATACTCATCCTGCCGTTGCGCCTGGTGTAACCATTGATTTGTGGGAAGATATTGCCCTGATGGTGTACACATCTGGCACTACGGGCTTGCCCAAAGGGGCCATGCTTACGTATGGCAATGCCCTTTTTAAGACAGCGGCTACCTATCATGCCAACAATTTTCAGCAGGATGACGTTGCTTTGGCGGTCATGCCGGTATTTCATATTGCCGGCATGCTCATGGGAGTGAATATACCGGTTTATGGGGCTCTGACCACTTGCTTGCTCACCCGTTTCGATCCCACGGCAGTAATTGCTGCCATAGAACAGTACCGCTGCACCACCTGGTACAGTATTGTGCCCATGAATTTGGCCATAATGGGTTATCCGGGCGTAGAAAAAAGAGATTTAACCTCCCTGCGCCTTAACCCCTGTACCAGTTTTGGGGTGCCGCTGAACCAGGAAATAGCGGGGCGCTGGAGCCAGTTGACGGGAGGCTGTCTACTGTTAGAAGCTGCTTACGGTTTGAGCGAAACGCACACCGGAGATACATTCATGCCCCGACACAGGGTACGCTATGGAACTTTTGGTATCCCTACTTATGCTACCGAGGTGCGCATTGTTGATCCAGAAACCGGGGAAGATTTACCGCCCGGCCGGCAGGGCGAAATTGTTATCCGCAATCCGGGTGTGTTCAAAGGTTACTGGAACAAACCGGAGGCCACAGCATCCACTTTGCGTGAGGGATGGGTATACACTGGTGATATCGGTATGCTGGACGAGGAAGGCTATCTGCATTTTCTCGGGCGGCTGAAGGAAATGATTAAGTGTTCCGGTTACAGTGTTTTCCCGGAGGAGGTGGAAATGCTGCTGCTGAAGCATCCGGCCATCCAGCAGGTAGCGGTGGTGGGGGTGCCCGATCCGGTACGCGGGGAAAGTGTCAAGGCCTTTGTGGTTTTGAAAGAAAATTACCAAGGACAAATTAAACCGGAGGAAGTTATAGAGTGGGCCAAAAACAGCATGGCCGCATATAAATACCCCCGGCAGGTGGAATTCCGGGATGCCTTGCCGGCTACCGGCACGGGCAAGGTGTTGCGCCGTTTGCTGAAAGAGGAGAATTGAGCATATTTACAGTACCCGGTGGATGATCTATCATTTAATTATTAATGATACCGGGCGGGGGTGCCCAGAGCAGGGGTGGCGGGGATGGATAATGCCTATTCCAGCATTTTTCACGGTTCCTATGATGGCCTGGTATTGTGTGACCAAAGTGGGGTGCTGCTGAACTTGAATGAGGGCTACCGGCGCATTACCGGGACATCCGTTCAGGACGTGCGGGAGGCCCTGGGGCGGCCCATGGAAGAGCTGGTTCAGGAAGGGGTGGTTTCGCCTTCGGTAACTCTGGAGGTACTGCGCCGCCGTCAGGCGGTAACCCTGCTGCAGCGCATCAAAACCGGTCGCATTGTGCTGGCTACCGGCAACCCGCTGTATGATGAAATAGGGCGCATTAAGTATGTGGTAACCAATGTGCGCAGCAATAGCTGGCCAGCCAGTTTGGAAAGCGGGGCGGTTTCCCGGCCGGACGGGGCAATGGAGTGCATCTGGAGTGCCGGCCAGGGCCTGCCCGTACTGGTGGCGTCCAGCCCCGCCATGGGCAAAGTGCTGGAACTGGCCCGGCGGGTGGCGGCTTCCAGCCTGCCGGTGATCATCTGCGGCGAGTCGGGTACGGGCAAGGATGTGCTGGCCAGGTTCATCCACGCTTGCAGCCTGGTGGCGGACGGGCCTTTTGTGCCGGTAAACTGTGCCGCTGTGCAGGAAAATCTGCTGGAAGCCGAGCTTTTTGGTTACGAGCCGGGGGCATTTACCGGTGCCAGCAAACGGGGCAAAGCAGGGCTGGTGGAAGTAGCCCACGGCGGTACCCTGTTCCTGGATGAAATAGCCGAAATCCCGGTGCGCATGCAGGCCAAGCTGTTACGTTTTTTGCAGGACGGCGAGTTCTACCGGGTGGGCGGCAGTCGCCCCCGGCATGTGCAGGTGCGTCTGATCTGTGCCACCAATCAGAATTTGTCCGAATTAATCAACAAAGGGTTATTCCGCTCCGACCTGTATTACCGCCTGGCTGGTGTCACTCTGAACTTGCCCGCCCTGCGGGAACGGCGGGAGGACATCTGGCTTTTGGCCGGACATTTCATCCGTCAGGTTGGGCTGAAGTATGGTCGGGAAAAGGCCTTTGATCCTCAGGTGCGGCCGCTTTTAGAGACATACGCCTGGCCGGGTAATGTGCGGGAATTGCAGAATACGGTAGAAAGGGTTTATGTGCTGGCGGCAGGAGAAATAATCGGCCCGGATGATGTGCAGGAGTTGTTGGATGTTCTCCCGCCGCCGGCCGATTGGACTGGCCCCACCGCTGGAGATGTGGTGGGCGATTTTAAAAAGTTGCAGGAGCAGTTTGAGAAGGAACTGTTTCAGAAAGCCATGCGGCAGTATGGCAGCATTCGGGGAACCGCCAGAGCGCTGGGGCTGGCTCCAGCTACTGTAATTAGAAAATTGAGAAAGTATAAAATATAATTTTCAAATTATTGATGGATGTTTTATTGAAGAAACAACCTGTTCCAGGGAGCTACCGTTCCATACGGTAGCTCTTTTAATTATAGGGTGTACTTTAGAATGGGCGCTTTCTTTAGAAAAGTTAAGGGTTTTATGTTTATCCTTGCTAAACTGGCTACCCTTGATGTTGCCTGTTTGACCAAAGTGTTTTGAGTCTCAAACAAAAACCTGTTGGTGGTGTTGGTTTTCCAGCTGCTCAAATAAAAGAAAAACGGGAGCCCGGGGTTTTCAGGGGTTCTGGAACGGTTTTTGCGGTTTTGGGAATGCCAAAAGCAAAGGGAAGGGGTGATTTATATGACAGTACCTTATGAAAGCTTCTGGCCGGCCCGTCTGCCCAGAACGCTTTCCTATCCCCGGGTGCCGCTCCACCGCCTGCTGGAAGTAGCGGCCGAGTTTTACCCCGACAAAACGGCCATCAATTATTATGGCTGTCCGCTTAGCTACCGGCAAATGCTGGAGCAGGTTTACCAGCTGGCCGGAGCCCTGGCGGCGCGCGGTCTGCAGCAGGGTGACAGGGTGGCTCTTTATATGCAGAACACACCGCACTATGTGGTGGCTTTTTACGGTGTGTTGCGGGCCGGGGGAGTGGTGGTGCCGATCAACCCCATGCTCACCGGGCATGAGTTGCTGTTCTTGCTGCAGGATAGTGAGGCTACGGGTCTGATTACTACCAGCGATCTCTATCCGCGGGTGGCTGCTGTGGCGGAGCAGACCGGATTGCGCTTTGTTGTTACAGGCACATACCAAGATTATCTGTTGAAGAAGCCTACCCTACCTCTGCCCGATACTGTGCTGGGTGCCTCCGGGTTGGAGAGCGGTGTTCTTACCTGGAGGGATGTACTGCAGGAGAATCAATCACCACCTGCGGTGCAGGTAACGCCGGAGCAGTTCTGCTTTTTGCCTTACACTTCGGGTTCAACCGGTGTGCCCAAGGGTTGTATGCACACCCATCAGACCGTCATGGCCAATTTGATCAGTTCTTACTATTGGCTGACCAATACGGTTTCCAGTGTGCATCTGGCCACCCTGCCCCTCTTTCATGTCACCGGTCTGGTGCACAGCATGCTGGCTCCTCTGTATGCCGGCGCGACGGTTGTCTTGCTCACCCGCTGGGACAAACGGGCGGCATTGGAGGCCATAGAAAAATACCGCTGCACGCACTGGGTGAACATTACCACCATGTTGATTGATTTTTTAACCATTCCGGATCTGAGTGGGCGGGATTTAAGTTCCCTGGTGCTGGTGGGTGGGGGCGGGGCGCCGCTACCCGAAGCAGTGGGCAGACGCTGGGAAGAGCTCACCGGGCTAAGGTATGTGGAAGGGTACGGTATGACGGAAACAATTTCCCAGACCCATTTCAACCCGCCCGACCGGCCCAAGCTGCAGTGTATCGGTATTCCCGACTTCAATGTGGATGCCCGCATTGTGGATGTGGAAAGCGGTGCGGAACTGCCTCCGGGTATGGCCGGCGAGTTGGTGATCAGCGGACCCGAAGTATTTTTGGGCTACTGGAAGAGGCCGCAGGAAACCAGTGCTTCCTTTATTGAGCTGAATGGGAAAAAGTTTTTCCGCACCGGTGATATCGCCCGTATGGACGAGGAGGGGTACTTTTATATTGTGGACCGCACCAAGCGCATGATCAATGCCGCCGGCTACAAAGTCTGGCCGGCCGAGGTGGAAAGCCATCTTTATCAGCACCCGGCCGTTCTGGAAGCCTGTGTGGTGGGGGTGGCGCACCCGGTGCGGGTGGAGGAAGTGCGGGCTTATGTGGTGCTGCGGGAAGGATACGGGGGTAAAATAGCTCCGGAGGAACTGATTAACTGGTGTAAAGAGCGCATGGCGCCATATAAATATCCGCGCCAGGTTGTGTTCGTGGATAGCCTGCCCCGCACTGCCACCGGTAAGGTCAACTGGCGGCAGGTGCAGGAAACAGCCCGGCAGGAGTAGGAGGTGTGCAATGTACCGGATTATATCATTGCAGGTAGCGGAAATAATGGCCCCGCTGGGTGTGGTGGCCATGTTTGGCGATATGCAAAAGCTGCTGGTGGCGCCCGTGTTTGTTTTTTACCTGGAGGGTGGAGATAAGAAAATACTGGTGGATGCTGGAGTCAACGCTCCCGACAGCAGTGGGACGGTGCACGGTTTCCCCATCATGGGCGGCGGAGAACAGGGGCTGCGCCAGGCTCTGGCCCAAGTGGGGGTGCAGCCCGAAGAAGTTGATTTTTTAATTCTCACCCATTTGCACTTTGACCATTGTGCTATGTTGCCGCTGTTCCGGCGGGCGCGAATTGTGGTGCAGGAAAAGGAATGGCGGACGGCGCACAATCCGGTGCCCATTGCCCGGGCGGTGTACGAGCGTGAACTGTTTGCGACGCTGGAACGGATGAATCTGGTGCTGGTTAATGGGGACTGCGAAATAGCACCGGGAGTGAAGGTTTTATTATTACCGGGGCATACCCAGGGCATGCAGGGTGTGGCGGTGGACACCGGACAAGGCAGGTTTGTCCTGGCCGGAGATTTGCTCTACAGCTATTACAACCTGGATCCGTCCTTGTCGTCATTTAAAGACCTGAGGGGGAACGAAATAGCTGTACTGCCCCGTCCCGATTTGCCCTTTTTGCCTCCGGCCGTGCATATAGACTTGAGTGACTGGTATGCCAGTTGCTGGAAGGCGGTGGCGCAGGCCGGTGGACGGGAAAGGGTTATCCCCGGTCACGATCCGGCGGTGGCGGGAAAGGTTTTTGGTGAGTAAAGTTAGTTTTGACGTCAAGCAGAATACCAGCATCAGGAGGGAAAACAATGGCTCTGGTTAGTGGTAAAGATTACATGGAGCGCCTGGCTAAAATGATGCCCAATGTTTATCTCAATGGTCGGGCGATTGACCGCACGGACGAGCGGCTGCGGGGCGGGATCAACATCATTAAAGAAACCTTTGAACTGGCATCCCGGCCCGAGTGGCAGGAACTGTGCGTGGTGGAATCCCATCTGGGAGTGGGCAAAATCAACCGGTTCTGTCACATTCACCAGAGCAAGGAGGATTTGCTCAAGAAACAAAAAATGACCCGCCTGCTCTGCCAGCGGGTGGGCGGCTGTATTCAGCGCTGCATGGGCATTGATGCTCTCAACGCCCTTTCTGTGGTGACAAAGGAAATGGATGACATACTGGGTACAGCTTATCACCGGCGCTTTCTGGACTACCTGAAATATTTCCAGAGCAACGACCTGGTGGGGTGTTGCGCCCAGACCGATGTAAAGGGTGACCGCAGTAAGCGTCCCCACCAGCAACCTGATCCGGATCTTTACCTGCGCATTGTGGAAGAGCGGGAGGACGGCATAGTGGTCCGGGGAGCCAAAGCGCACAATACTGCCGCTCCCTATGTGGACGAGATCATCGTCCTGCCCACCCGGGCCATGACCCCCCAGGACACCGCTTATGCCGTAGCCTTTGCCGTTCCGGCCGACTGGCCGGGGGTGAAGCTGGTAATCCGCCCGGCCCACCCCAGAAAGAGGGAGCACCTGGAGGCGCCCATCTTCCAGTTCGGGGATGCCGAGTCCTTTACCATTTTTGACGATGTCTTTGTACCCAAAGAGCGGGTCTTTATGAAAGGCGAGCATATATTTGCCGGATTTTTGGCCCTCATGTTCGCCCATTTCCACCGCCATTCCTACACGGGTTGCAAGCCGGCCATTTCGGATATTATCGCCAGCGCCGCTGCCCTGGTTACCGAGTACAACGGCATTGAAAAGCTGCCCCATGTGCAGGAAAAAATCTCCCATATCATTGGTACGGCTGAATTGGTTTATGCTGCGGGTATTGCCAGTGCCGAGTACTCGGAGAAATTTGCCTCGGGTACTCAGGTACCCGATGAAATTTTTACCAATGTGGGCCGGCGCCATGCCGGACAGAATGTCTACCACGAATATGAGATCCTGGCTGACCTGGCCGGCGGCCTGTGCGCCACCCTGCCCTTTGAAGAGGACTTTTTCAGTGAGGAAAATGGTAGCCTTCTGCATAAATACATCCAGCGCGTGGCCGGTGTGGCGGTGGAGGATGTGCACCGCTGCTATCGCCTGCTGGAGCACATGATTGTGGGCGACATGGCCGGCGTCATGCAGGTGGCCGGCATCCACGGCGGCGGTTCACCACATATGGAGACCGTGACCATGATGCAGCGCTATCCCATGGCGGATCTGAAGAAGATAGCCAAATATCTGGCGGGTATTGATACCAATTTTGTTTGTTTCCACCGGGAAACCGTGACGCCCAAAAAACTGCTTCAAAAATTCAAGCCGGGGCAGTAGATTGGTATTATGGATTTTCAAAAGAACCGGAAATATTAGGTGTAGTTCCGAAAGCACAAAAGAGCCAGCATCTTCAACCGAAAGATGCTGGCTCTTTACTGGAGGCGACACCCGGATTTGAACCGGGGAATGGAGGATTTGCAGTCCTCTGCCTTACCACTTGGCTATGTCGCCGGATAAAATGGAGCGGAAGACGGGATTCGAACCCGCGACCCTCGCCTTGGCAAGGCGATGCTCTACCACTGAGCCACTTCCGCAGATAAACTGGTGCCACGGGCCGGAATCGAACCAGCGACACGCGGATTTTCAGTCCGCTGCTCTACCAACTGAGCTACCGTGGCATTAATATGGCGGAGCTGACGGGAGTCGAACCCGCGATCTCCGGCGTGACAGGCCGGCATGTTAGACCACTACACCACAGCTCCACATTTTCTCTTGCTTGCCGCACCGGCAATGATAAGTATACAAAATCTCGACGGGCAAGTCAATAATATTTTTATCCAGGGTCCTAAAAATTCTTTCCCCGGCAGCCGGGAACGGGGATTATCTCCCGGCTCAGGCAGGAAAACTAAAGCAGATGATGTAAATAAAAAATGCCGGGCTTTTGCCCAGCGCGAAAAGAGAGGAAGAGATAGTGAGTGGCCTGTATTATCATATGAAAAAACAATCTATAATGTAAATATATGGTATAAATTTTTTGTGGGAGTTGATAGAGTGCTGGACAGGCAATTGCTGAAAGAAGTGCTGGATCTGGCCCTGTCGGCTGGTGGTGATTTTGCCGACATATTTGTGGAGAACAAAGCGGTAACCTCGATTAGCTGTGAAGATGGTCGGATTGAACGGGTGATTACCGGGGTGGAGTGCGGTGCCGGAGTGCGGGTACTGTCGGGTGAAGCTACCTCGTATGCTTTTACCAATGATCTGTCCCGGGACAGTCTGCTGGAGGTAGCCCGCATTGCCAGTCACGCCGCGCAGGGCGAGCGCTGGGAAAACTGTATGGACTTGCGGCGTAAGCAAGTTGACCGGGCTTTTGCTATCAAAAGACGGCCCGATCAGGTCTCCACAGAGCAAAAGGTTACAGTGGTGCAGGCGGCCGACCGGGCGGCCCGGCAGGTGGACAGGGAAAAAATCAAGCAGGTGCAGGTGGGCTATGGTGATGTGGTGCAGCAGGTGGTGATGGCCAACAGTGATGGAGATTTTGTAACCGACGAACGGATTCGTACCCGCCTGATTGTTCAGGCGGTGGCTATGGATAATGGTGTGCTGCAGACCGGTTACGAGGCTCTGGGCAATGTTGGGGGATTCGAACTGGTGGAAGGTGATGTGGCCGATGTGCTGGCCCGTACGGCGGCCGAGCGGGCGGTGAAGATGCTCGGTGCCCGTCCGGCACCCGCTGGGCGCATGCCGGTGGTTATGGCCGGTGAAGCCGGGGGTACTATGGTGCATGAAGCCTGCGGCCACGGGCTGGAAGCCGATTTGGTGCAAAAAGGATTATCGGTCTATGCCGGAAAGGTGGGCCAAAAAGTTGCCGCCGCTGCAGTGACGGTGCTGGACGACGCTACGCTGGATGTGCATTACGGATCGTATGTTTTTGATGATGAGGCTGTACCGGCGGAGAAAGTGGTATTAATTAAAGACGGTGTGCTGCAGGATTTCCTTTACGATCGCCTAACCGCCCGGCAGGAGAAGAGGCGCAGCAACGGACACGGCCGGCGGGAGTCGTACCAGCATAAACCTATTCCCCGCATGGCCAACACATATATAGCTCCGGGCCGGGAGAATCCCGAGAAAATTATTCGGGAAGCCAGGCAGGGTCTGCTGGTGAAAAAGATGGGGGGCGGGCAGGTGAACACCACAACGGGTGATTTTGTTTTTGATGTGGCGGAGGGTTATTTGATTGTAGACGGTCAGGTGGGTCCGCTGGTGCGGGGAGCTACACTGACAGGCAATGGACCGGAGGTTTTGCAACAGGTGGAGATGGTGGGAGCCGACCTGGGCTTTACCATTGGTACATGCGGTAAGGACGGGCAAGGTGTGCCGGTGAGCGATGCCCAGCCGACTATTTTTATCAAGCAGCTGGTGGTGGGCGGAACGGTATCTGGTCAAGCGAATGGTGAGATACGGCGGCTGTAATGTGCAGGCCGCTTTGTTTTTCTGCTGGTCTATACATATACTTTGTTTTTCTTGTTGCGAAAATCACTAATTAAACTGAATGGTCAAATAAGATGTCTAATTTTTCACAAGTCACACAAATGGATTATTCCGACCGGAGCTGTCCTCTCTCTGCCATCTGCCAGAATTATTCGACATTTAAGAGATCAGCTATTGTGGCCGTCTGTTTATTATTTTACAATACAAGCAAGAAAGCAAGCAGGTCGGATAAAGCAGGCAGGTGCAGAACAAAACAAAGGAGGGGACACATATGGCACCGGCGGTTGCTCAAGCGGCGGAAAAAATTACGCTTATTCTGGAAAAGTACAGCGACCAAATGGAGCTCATGGATATCATTGATATCGTGGATAATCTGCGTAAACTGGTGGAGATGACTGAATGAGTAACTCAAAGAGAGAGATAATAAGTCTGCCTGGTCTATGAAGGCACCCTCAGTATACTGGGGGTGCTTGGTTTTTTCAGTAAACAAAAAACTTGTTCACAGGGAAAGCCGGCCGGGTAGCTACCGGCCGGCTGAAGCCACGTCAGTCAACCAGCGAGTTCTGATATGTCAGGTCTTCAAATGCCTTGATGTACTGGTAGGGGACCTTGCTGCCGAAGCGCACCATGAGCATGTTGGCTGGATGTTCCAGTATTTCCGGATCATCGGTGCGGCGTTTTTTAAAGCCGGCATAGCCGAACAGTTTGGTCAGCATTTTCTGGTAACTCCAGACATCCAGCCGGCTGCCTCGCAGGTCCCAGTGCCAGAAAAATTCGGTGGTGATTACGACATACTCTTCCAGCAGCGGATTTTCAAAGGCAGTTTCCAGCAGTGCTTTGGCAATGCCCAACTTTTGGTAATCGCGGGCCACTTCAATGGCCCCCAGTTCCAGAATGCGGGGGTGTCTGCTCCACCGGGTGTACTGGCTGGGGTGGTGAAAGAGGGTATAGCCAACAATATACCGGTTATTGTGGGCAATATAGACAAGCCCTTCCGGGGACTGGGCCACTATGGTCAGGGCTTCCTGCTGCCGGGCCGGGGAACGAAAGTTGCTCAGTTTTTCGTGCATGATCAGGCTGCGAATGAAATCGGCTGTGACCGGTCCATCAATAATAATGTTTTCAGTTGCCGTGTTGATAATTTTCATAGACACCACCGAACCCCAAGTTTTTATATTCCGACATTATTAAAATATTCTGATAAAAATACATAAATCCTGCTGCCGGATAAATATTTTTATCAAAAAAATAGAAATAAGTCAATTCTAAATATGTTGAATAAATAAGCATTGGGGGCCAGACCTGCCGACGGGTCTGGCCGTGTTGTTCAGCTCAAACTGATGCCGTGTTTCTGGCTGCGGTACAGCAGCGCGGAACGGGTGATGCCCAGCAGCTGGGCGGCCCTGGTCTGGTTGCCGCCGCTCTTTTCCAGGGCTTTAATGATCAGTTCTTTTTCCAGTTCCTCCAACGATATGCCGCCGTCCGGAATGGTGATCAAATTTTGTCGGGTAGCCTGCTCCGAGGTGACCAGCAGCTCTTTGGGCAGGTCAGCCGGGGTGATTTCCTGGCCCTGGCAGATAATTACCGCCCGTTCTATGACATTTTGCAATTCCCGGATGTTTCCCGGCCAGTGGTACCTGGTCAACAGCTGCATGGCAGCGGGCGAGATGCGGCTGATTTTTCCGCTGGGGGCAAATTTATGCAAAAAATGGTTGGCCAGCAGAGGGATATCTTCTTTCCGGTCGCGCAAAGCAGGCATGTTTATTTGGATTACATTGAGCCGGTAGTAAAGGTCCTCGCGAAATTGCCCCTTTTCCATCGTATCCTTCAAGTTGCGATTGGTGGCAGCAATAACTCGCACATCCACCTTCAGGGTTTCGGTACCGCCCACCCTTTCAAAAGCTTTTTCCTGGAGCACCCGCAGTAGTTTGGCCTGCATATTCAAGGGCATTTCGGCAATTTCGTCCAGAAACAGTGTACCGTTGTGAGCCAGTTCAAAACGGCCCGGTTTGCGGTGCAGGGCACCGGTAAAAGCTCCTTTCTCATGGCCAAAGAGTTCGCTTTCCAGCAGATTATCGGGAATGGCCGCACAATTTACCGGTACAAACGGGCCATCGCGGCGCGGGCTGTGCTGGTGAATGGTTACGGCTGCTACCTCTTTTCCGGTACCGCTTTCGCCGGTGATCAGTACGGTGGCGTTGCTCTGGGCCACCCGGTCGATCAGCTTGATTACCTCTTGCATGGCCGGGCTCTGTCCGATGAGCTGGCTGTATTTTTTTTGCAGCTCGGAGCGTAAAAAATCCACCTCGCTGGCCAGTTGGGAAACCTGCAGGTTTTGTTTGATCACCAGCTTGAGCTCATCCAGATCGAAGGGTTTGGTCAGATAATCGGAAGCTCCCAGTTTCATGGCTTCAATGGCAGTTTCAATGCTGCCGTGGGCCGTGAGCATGACCACCGGCAGGCGGGGGCTTAACTCGCGGACTTTTTTCAATACTTCCAGCCCGTCCATTTCGGGCATTTTTAGATCCAGAATAACCAGGGTGGGAGCGTGCTCCTTGATCAGTTCCAGGCCCCTGGCTCCCCGGGTGGTACTGATGGCCTGGTAGCCTTCCTGACGCATGGCTCTTTCCAGCGCCCAGCACATATGCTCTTCGTCATCAATAATCAGGATCTTGGCAATCAAATGTAAGCACCTTCCTTCTCCTCGGGCATACCCGAAAGCGGCAGGATAATGGTAAATGTACTGCCTTCGCCCGGTCTGCTTACAACCTGGATTCTGCCGCCGTGTGAGGTAACAATCTGGTGGCTGATGGACAGTCCCAGGCCGGTGCCCTGGGATTTGGTAGTGTAGAATGGCTCGAAAATGTGAGCCAGGTTTTCCGGTGCGATTCCTTCGCCGCTGTCCGTGAAGGAAATGAAAGCTTGCTCCCCGTCCAGTCCGGACTGGATCAGCAATTTGCCGCCCCGGGGCATGGCCTGGATGGCGTTAAGGATCATGTTAACAAAAACCTGTTTCATTCTTTCCGGATCGGCGCTGAGGTTGGGCATGTTTTCCGCCAGTTCGGTGACCAGTTCGATGTTGTGCTGCCTGAGCATGGGAGAGGTGAAGGTCAACACCCGCCGCAGGATATCATTGATGCACAGCGGCTGTACAACCGGGGTGTGGGGACGGCCGAAGTCCAGCAGTTCCTGGATGACCCGGTTTTGCCGGTCCACCTGTTCCTTGATTACAGACGTGAACTCCTGGATTTCGGGCTGGTTTTTAAATTCGGTTTCCATTACCTGTACGGTAGCCTTGACCACGCCAATGGGATTGCGCAGTTCGTGGGCCACGCCGGTGACCAGTCTGCCCAGGGAAGCCAGTCTTTCTGAGCGGCGCAGTTCTTCTTCCAGCTGTTCCTTCTGGGCCAGGGAGATAGCCATGGCATTGATGGCCCGGGCAATCTCGCCGGCTTCACCCGGCATTTCGGGGAGCAGTTTATTTAAATCTGTTTTCATGAGCATGAGCCCTTCTTTTATTCTGCTCACTCCGGCTGTCAGGTTATGGACGAAAATGAGGGCACCCAGGGCGGCCAGGAAGAAAATGCTCAGCGAGATATACCTGGTCAGCAGACGGAAGCTGCGACTCTGGGCGAAAATGGGGTGCAGGCGCTCATCGGCCCAGGCTACGGCTACCAGTTTGTTGTTGAAAAAGACGGGGGCCAGATATTCATAGGTTTCGTCGTTCAAGCTGCTGGTCAGGCGGGCCAGGGGGCGCTGGCTGGCCACTACGGCCAGCAGGCCGGTTTTGGCTTCCTCCATAATCCTTTTTTCGCGCTCCCGGCTTTCTTCCGGGGAGAGTTTGCGGTACTGATGCAAAAAACCCTGGACAAATATCTGGTCGCTTTCGGGCAGATAAAGCCCGATGCGCACGCCCGGGAAGCTGGGTATCAGGGGACCAACAACCTCTTCAAATGCCTGTTGGAAGACTTTGCTATCGGAAGAGTTGATACTAGCCCAATCATCACTGGCCGAATGCTGTTTTTGCAAACGCTCCTGGATGCCAGGAACCACAATGGTCATAATCAGTGAACGCAGCCTGGTTTCCCGGTCGCGCAACATTATTTCATCACTTTTGGAAGCAAAAAAAATGTCATAAAGCATGACCAGGACAGGTATCAGCAGCAGAGTGGCCAGTATCAACAAAAATTGTGTGCGCAAACTCCTGCCCAGAATAATCACCTCCCGGCCTATGGGTGTGCAATATAACACAATAATTTTTCGGAAAATATCAGTCTTGGACAAAGGACCGGTGTTTGCTGTATAATAACAGACAGTAAGTGTGTGTGTTTGTTGTGCGCTCCGGCCTGCCGGTTCAGGATGGCCGGGCGGGAGGCCCGGCGAGCAGTGGTATGAAAAATGCATCCGCTTGCTTGCAGGCAAAATGAGAAAGTTATCACTCTATCAATCAGCGGTCATCATGACCACGTCCTTAATTGTCTGTATTATAACATACAGTGGATTGGGTATAGAAGAGAAATATTGCACAATATGATAAAAAACTCTGTCCGGGAGGGATGGTTGTGCAAAAGGAATTGCTGGAAATGTTCTCCAAACAAAAAAAAGTATTTTTACGTCAACAAAAAAACGATCTGCCCGGAGATACCAGAAAAATATTGGATCGTTTTGAGGAGTGGCTCAGAGGAGGGGCGGATGAAGAGGCGCATCAGGAGTGGCCGCAGCTGGCCTATGGGGATTTTGTCGACATGGTGCTGGCCGTGGTTAAAGAAAAGCTGGCCAGACAGTCGATTAATATAAATTACGACCTGCCCGGCCAGAGCCTGGGGATCAGCGAGTCCTGGAAGTGCATCAAGGTTTTTGGAAACAAGGATATTTATTACCGGATCGGGCGCACCCGACCGCGCAAGGGGCCGCATGCCGGCCAGGAGATTTTAGTTTTCGATCTGGTAATGGATGGATATAAAAAGCAGGTGTTCCTGCCCCTGCTGGAAAGCAAAGCCGAAATGGAGCAGATTCTGGGGCAGGAACTGGAAAGGGAATTGCCCAAGGTGGAATCCACGGGCAAATACCGGCTGAAAGTGGTGCTTCCTTTTAGTATGGTGCACAGAGGTGAAGTGGAAGCGGCGGCAGCCCGGCTGGCCGAGTTTATTGCGGTGACCCATCAAAAACTTTCCCGGTTAGGGGTCCATTAGACCGGTGGAACCGGCCACCGTTTGGCCTGTAACTGCCGGCGGATTGATCCGGTTGGGACTTTTGGGTGCGAGCAGGCTGCCGCCGAACATGAGCAGTATGGTGCAGGTAGCAGCGGCATAGAGAGGCAGTTGACCGGGCAGTACGGGGGCGGTAGCGGGGAACCGGGACAGCAATATGGCTCCGCCGGTAATGATTACGAAGCAAATTTCAACGGCCTGTTTGTGCTGCAGCGGGTACCTTTCACTCCAGATGCCGCCGAGCTGTCTTCCCAGGGCCGACGATGCCAGCAAAACCAGCAGTGCCGGCAGTTCGCTCAGGCCACCCCGGGCCATGGTTAGCAGGAGTACGGCTCCATAGATGAATATGCCGGCCAGATTTTCGGTGTGACGGGATAAATTTGCCGGCAGGCCCAGCAGGTACATGCCTGTCGCCAGCCCCAGCAGGCCCGGTCCGGTGCCGCTGAAGCCGGTCAGCAGTCCCAGGAATAGAGCCGCCAGCGCCACCCGGCCGACGGTAATGTAATGCAGTCCGACGGCTCCGGGAGCGGCCAGGGGGAGCCGTGGCCAGAAAAGTCCCACCGGCGGCAGGGGGTTATCCTGGTAGTAACCGTGCCGGTAATAAAACAGCAGTTGCCGGAAATTGCTGGCCAGGAATGCGGCAATGCCGGTGCTGTACAGTGTGAGAAAGATCGCCGTGCCGTGCGGGGCCTGGTTTAAAAAATCCAGCACATACTGGCCGGCGCAGATGGCCGGCAGGGCAATAATGCCGGTTACCAGTGCCACCCGGCGCATGGCCGGTGGTTTGGTAGGGGCGGTGATGTGTCCGGTCAGGGTGTGGGTAAAGTGATAAATACAGGCCAGGGCGACAGCAGTAGCCGGGCTGAACTGCAGGCTGATCAGCAGGGGTACCAGCATGACGGATACAGCATTGTTAATTGAAGCGGTTAGCAGGCCTGCACTCAGACCCAGCAGTGCGGTGAGTAGCATAATGATCACCTCGGGGCGATAAATTGTATAAAAACATGCAATGAGATGGTGTGAGATTCAACGGGAGCCCAACAGAGATTTTTTAGTTGTGCAATAATGAACAATCGCAACTGGCATATTGCGGTACAGGAATTTAGATCGACCGGTAATATATTTGGGTGACTGAAATCAATCAAAAGAACATCCGGAATCTGTCTGACCAATTGAATTTTGCTGATGGAAAGGTTGTTGGCTGCATGTTATTGTGAATGTGAAAACATTAACTATTAGTTGATATTATAGCACGGGAGGCCGGTGTTGACAAGAATAATATACATTTCATTTCTTTTTGATGAACTGGCCGGTATTTGGCACAAAATATGCATAATGAGGCTGGAAACAGAACGAAAGCTTAGGCAGGGGAGTGATCAGGTATGTTAAATACCGGTACAGTCAGTGTCTCGCAGTACCGGGAGAAAACCGTGGGGGAAATTATGCGCCCGCTGGAAACTTTATCTGCTGTTTCCGCCCGTACCACCATTGGTGATGCGGTATACCTATTGTGTCACAATCTGGCCAGTCAGGGTGAAGCCATGCCCTATCTGCTGGTATTTGATCACAAGAAACTGGTTGGTCTGGTGGGAGCGGAGCAGTTGTTGGCCGCTGCTGATCCCCCCGGTCTGAAAAACGACTGGTACAGGGGATGGAATGTTACAAACTGGTGTGAGCCGGACTTTTTGGAGGGTATTTTCGCCCACCGCTGTCTGGAAGCGGCGGGGAAACAGGTGGGCGATGTCATGCAGCCGCTCAGGGAAGGACTGAAACCGGGTGATTCGCTGGCCAAAGCTGTTTACAGTTTTTTGCGCCGCAAGACCGATTTATTGCCGGTACAGAAAAACGGACAGGTGGTGGGTGTGGTCAGGCGTCTGGATGTGCTGTATGAGATGGGCAAGTTGCTCGGGGGATGAGTGTACTGGGCATGTGTCAGTGGATGCAGGCATTCTCGCCAGGTCTTCCGGGTTGTGGTGACAGGGGGAAAATGGTTTGGGTTCAGGCAGGAGGGGGCGCCCTCCTGTTGTTTTTATTGTTCAAACAATTGAAAAATTAAAACATTTACTGAAAATGACATTTGTTTGTGGTATAATAACCGGGTAAAGGCTGGAGAAACGGTAGTATTGCTATAGCGGGAAGGAAAGCGAGGAAAAGCCGATGTCTATAATGCAGGTGGCCAGGGATATATATCTGATTCAGCTGCCGCTACCCTTTCGGCTAAACCATGTTAATTGCTTCGTTCTGGCTGCCGGTAGCGGATGGGATATTATCGATTGCGGTCTGAACTATCCGGAGGCGAGGGAGGCCTGGGAGGCGGCGCTGCGGGAACTGGGCGGTAAGTTTACCGACATCAAGCGCATCTTCCTCACACATCACCATCCCGATCATTTTGGTCTGGCCGGATGGTTGCAGGAACAGAGTGGGGCGCCGGTTTATGTGCACAGTGCGGAGAAACGCTCTATTGAGGAGGTCTGGAAGAGGGGGCGGACCAATTACCCGCTGGTGGGAGACATGTTCAAAGAACACGGTATGCCGGAGGAGCTGGCGGACGAGTTGTTGCAGGATATGTTGAAAATGGCCCCGCGGGTTCAGCCTTATCCCCGGTGTGACTTTTTATCCGGTGAAGAAAAGCTGAGTCTGGCGGGAAAAACCTTTCGTCTGCTCCATACCCCGGGTCATTCCGATGGCCATGTTTGCTATTTTTGTGAACAGGAAGGGGTTCTGTTTTCGGGTGACCACCTGCTGCCCAAAATCTCTTCCAATATCAGCCTGTGGCCTACTTCCCAGCCCAATCCCCTGGAGCACTTTCTGCGCTCGCTGGAAATTGTGGGCTGTCTGCCGGTAAAAATTGTGCTGCCTGCTCACGGGCCAGTTTTTAGCGATTGTGCCCGGCGGGTGGATGAACTGCTTAACCATCACCAACAAAGATTGCAGCAGATATGTCATATACTGGGCAAAGAAGAAAAAACCGCCTATCAGATTTGCCAGTCGCTGTTTGGCACCGGTTTGAACTATCACGAACAGCGTTTTGCTATGGCCGAGACGCTGGCCCACCTGGCATATTTGGAAAGCCGCGCCCGGATTGTTTCCCGGCATATGGGAGGGAAAATAATTTTTCGCCTTACTGCCAGCTTTCCAGGGTGAGCAAAGCGGCGTAATCGCCGGTTTGTAAAAACTTCTGCCTGTTTTCCCGGTTCAGGCAAATCACCTGCAGGTGGTGGGGATCATAGCCGCAGGCGATCAGCTGGGAGCGGCGTTTTTGTACCTCTCTTTTGCTGCCCACCAGGAGTAGCATTTGGCGCCGGGCATCCACCAGGCGGCAGGTAAAGCGGTATTCATCGATGTTGATTATGGCGGCCATATTTACGCCCCCCTTGTGAAATATTTAATTTATATTATACAGTTGACTGGTTGAATGTGCAATATATCACTTGGCCGCTAGAGGCTTGATCTGAAAAATAAATTTTTGTTAATGGAAATAATTTTAACGGGCGTATGTGCTCAATTATCTTGTCTATTCAGCCACTTAGGGTGTAAAATTTAACCGCACAGCTCTATATTTACGATTTAACCTATTGGCTAGATATCTGAATATTTTGTATAATTAGAAAACCGGGAAGTGATGCGGGCATGCCGCGGGATACATTGTTGGAAATTATCTTTCGCTGGGTACCGATAAATCTGCTGGCTTTCATTATTTCTTTAACCCCCGGACTGCCGACCTGGGGGCCGGGGCTAATTATGCTGTCGGCCGGGGCAATTACCGCTGTTTTGCTGGTGCGTTATTTAAGTCAGAGCTGCCGCCTGGGTACGCTGGGTGAGCATCCTCTGGATCCCACTCTGCAGATTGCCAATGAAACCCTGCCCTACTTAAGGCGGGGTTTGAACCAGGAGACAGCCACCTATACGGCGGAAATTATCCAGAAAATAGCCGATGTGGCGGCCGTGGCTATAACCGACCGGGAAAAGGTGTTGGCTTATATCGGAGCGGGGGCGGATCATCACCTGCCCGGTGGTCCGATCATCACCGACGCGACCAAACAGGTGGTGGCGACCGGGGAGTTGAAGGTAATCCATGATCGTTACGAACTCAATTGTCCCCACCGGGGGTGCCCGCTGGAATCGGCGGTTATAGCACCGCTGCGTTGTCAGGGGGAAGTGGTGGGTACGGTCAAGCTGTACCAGACCCGGGAAGGCGATGTGCCGCCCAGCATTGTCAAGCTGGCCATTGGAGTAGCGCAACTGCTGGGCATGCAGATGGAACTGGCCCAGCTGGACCGCCAGGCGCAACTGGTGACCAAGGCCGAGCTGGATGCTTTGCAGGCCCAGATCAACCCGCATTTCCTGTTCAATACCCTGAACACGATCATTATGTTTATTCGCACCAATCCGGAAACAGCACGCCGTCTCCTGATCCGGCTGGCGGCATTTTTCCGTCATTCGCTGAAGCGGCACGGGCACTTCAATTCGCTGAAAGAAGAAATCGAATACCTGAATACTTACTTGATTTTGGAAAAAGCGCGTTTTCGGGATAAGCTACGCATTGTGAAAGAAATAGATGAAAGCCTTTTGGACTACCAGGTGCCGGTGTTGACTATTCAGCCGCTGGTGGAGAACGCCATCAAGCACGGCATTCTGCCCAAAGAGGGTCAGGGTACGGTCTGGATCAGGGCTTTCCTGCAGGAAAACCAAGAAGAAATGCTGTTTGAAATCAAGGATAACGGGGTGGGTATACCCCCGGAGAAACTGCCCCTGGTTTTGCGTCCCGGTTACGGCTCGGGTAACGGGGTGGGGATGTCCAACGTGCACGAGCGCTTGAAAGGGCTTTTCGGTGAAGAATACGGGTTGCACATTGAGAGTATGCCCGGGGAGGGAACCTCCATCAAGTTCCGGGTTCCCCTGATCTGCCGGCCGGCGGAAAGAGCAGTGGAAGAAGGAGGAAACAGACCATGAAATTGAAGGCGTTGATAGTTGATGATGAATATCCGGCCCGTCAGGAACTGCGCTATGCTTTGAGCAATTTTCCCAATATAGAGATCGTGGGGGAGGCCACCAGTGCCCAGGAAGCGCTGGCGCTGATCAAGGCTCTGGATTACCAGGTGCTATTTCTGGATATCTCCATGCCCGGCATGACCGGTCTGGAACTGGCGACAGCTCTACAGGAACTGTCCCGCCAGCCCTATATCATTTTTGTTACGGCGTATGATGAATATGCTGTGCAGGCCTTTGAGGTCAATGCGGTTGATTACTTGTTGAAGCCGGTGGAAACCGGCCGGCTCAAAAAGGCTATTGATAAGGTGCTGCGGCTAACTCAGGAATCGGCGGAAGCAGCCGGTGAGGGACAAAATATGGAGGCTGCTGGCGCACCGGCCACTCCAGCCCGGGAACAGATGGGTCAAATCAAGATTGATCGTATTCCGGCCGAGAAACAGGGTAAGACCGTTCTGGTGGCCGAGTCGGACATTTTTTATGCCTTTACGGAACAGGATTATATTTATATCAAGACCTATGCGGATAAACTTTTTACCAGGTTTACTTTGAAAGAGCTGGAAGCAAGGCTCAATCCGGCGGTATTTTTTCGCACCCATCGCTGTTATCTGGTCAACCTGCACAAAGTAAAAGAAATTGTGCCGTTTTTTAATGGCACATATAACCTGGTTGTGGATGATAAAGAAAACAGCGAGGTGCCGGTCAGCCGGGCACAGGCCAAGAAGCTGCGCAAGATCCTGGGCTTTTAGCCGCCGCAGGCTTGTATGGCCGTGATGTACGGCGGGAGAGTGGCCCGGAGCGATTAAGGAGCGGTGCAAGTTTGGTTTGGGGTACCGGTGTGGATATAGTGGAGATAGAAAGAGTGAAGCAGGCGGTTTTAAAGTACGGACAGCGTTTTTTGGGCCGGGTGTTCACCGAGGGTGAAATAGCTTATTGCTACGGGCAAAAAGATCCCTATCCCCACCTGGCGGTGCGCTGGGCGGCCAAGGAAGCGGCCGCCAAAGCGCTGGGCAGCGGCATGCGGGGATTGAGCTGGCGGGAGCTGGCCGTAGAGCGGCGGGAAGACGGCCGGCCCTGGCTCAGTCTTTCCGGTCGGGCGGCTGCTCTGGCCGCCGCCCGGGGTATTGCATTTTTTCATCTCAGCCTGTCCCATAACCGGACCATGGCCCTGGCTCTGGTTGTGGCGGAAAAAAAGTGCGGGTCATAAATGGCAGGGTGGCCGTCCTCAGCGGACGGCCTGATTTGTTATATTCCCGGCTTGCGCCATTTTTGGTAAAAAGTTTTCCAGTGGTGCAGGCAAGTGGTATAATAACTTAGGTATCAGAGATGCTGTGGGGTGATCCGATGCGGGCGGTTACTGCTGCCGAGATGCGCGAACTGGACCGTCAGGCCATTGAGGAATACGGTATCCCCGGCCTGGTTTTGATGGAAAATGCCGGACGCAGCATCGTGCAAGAAGCTCTGGAGATGCTGGGCCAGGTCCGGGGCCGGCAGGTGACGGTGTTTATCGGCAAAGGTAACAACGGCGGTGATGGCTTGGTGGCAGCCCGGCACCTGTACAATCTGGGGGCCGAGGTAAAAGTGCTTTCCCTGGCTCCACTGGAGGAAATCAGCGGCGATGCCGCGGTGAACCTGGCCGTCTGGCAGAGGATGGGACAGCGGGTTTACTATGCCGGGCGGGAGGAAGATTTAAATGCGGTACGGCTATTTCTGGTCAAAACCGACCTGATCATAGATGCCATCTATGGTACGGGCTTTCAGGGCCAGGTTCGGGAGGGTGCCGGTAAGATCTTCGACGTGATCAATACCAGCGGCAAGCCGGTCCTGGCGGTGGACATACCTTCGGGACTAATCGCCGATACCGGCCAGGTGGGGGGCAACTGCATTCAGGCCACCCGTACGGTGACCTTTGCGCTGCCCAAAGTGGGGTTGCTGGTGGAGCCGGGGGCAAGTCTGTGCGGCCAGTTAAAGGTGGCCGACATATCTATTCCGGCTGTTTTGCTGGAAAGTGAGCAGCTCAAAAGGCACCTGCTGGATGCGGCCGTGGTGGCC
Source organism: Desulfurispora sp. (assembly GCF_052744395.1). Classification (NCBI taxonomy): domain Bacteria; kingdom Bacillati; phylum Bacillota; class Clostridia; order Eubacteriales; family Desulfurisporaceae; genus Desulfurispora; species Desulfurispora sp. The sequence continues at coordinate 22,430 of NZ_JBRAJI010000040.1, forward strand.
GGCTGGTTGCCGGTACGCCGTTCCACTGATCACAAGGGGGATTTCGGGCATGTGCTGGTGGTGGCCGGTGCGGCCGGTTATTCCGGGGCCGCCGTGCTTTGTGCCCGGGCGGCCGCCCGGGCCGGGGCCGGACTGGTTACACTGGCTGTACCGGCTTCCCTGCAACCGGTAGTCAGTACCATGGCCCCCGAAATCATGACTCTGGCTCTGCCCCAGACCGAGCGTCAGACTGTCAGCAGCGAGGCCTGGCCGGTAATTAAGAAGAAGCTGGAGCGCTGTCAGGTACTGGCCCTGGGTCCGGGGTTGACCACCCATCCCGAAACCGTGGGCATGGTGCGGGAACTGCTGCTCCAGTGCGAGGTTCCGGTAGTGCTGGATGCCGACGGTCTGAATGCTCTGGTGGGGCGGACAACTATTTTTCGCCAGATGAAAGCGCCCCTGGTGATTACGCCGCACCCGGGGGAACTGGCTCGCCTGCTGGGCGTTACCGTAGAGCAGGTGCAGGAGAGGCGCCTTTACCTGGCCGAGGAAACGGCAGCCCGCTGGCGCCTGACCCTGGTGCTCAAGGGAGCCCGTACCCTGGTGGCCTGTCCGGATGGTACCCTGTACATTAATCCTACCGGTAATCCCGGTATGGCCAGCGGGGGCAGTGGTGACGTGTTGACCGGGGTGATCGCCGGATTGCTGGCCCAGGGGCTTACCGCGGGTGAGGCGGCGGCCGCCGGTGTATACGCCCACGGCCTGGCCGGGGATCTGGCGGCGGATGAGAAAGGGCTGCAGGGTATGCTGGCCGGTGACATTTTAAGCTGCCTGCCCCGGGCCTGGCAGGTGATCAGAGAGTCTGCGCCGGTGACGGGATAAGTTTGAGCGGTATTTATAAAGTAATGGCATATCTTCACATATCTTTTTCATAATATCTTCAAAAAACTGAGGTGCTGAAATGAGTATTGGTCCTGTTCAGGCAGAAATAAATCTGGCCGCGATTGCGCGCAACATCCAGCAAATCCGCTCTTTGCTCCAGCCCGGCACCCGGATCATGGGGGTGGTGAAAGCCAACGCTTACGGGCACGGGGCGGTGCCGGTCAGCCGGGTGCTGTTGCAGAACGGAGCCAGCATGTTGGCGGTGGCCCGGGCCGGTGAGGCGGTGCATTTGCGTCAGGCCGGTATCACCGTGCCCATACTGGTGCTGGGTTATACGCCCGGTGAAATGTTTAACGAGCTTTTGGCATACAGCCTCACACAGACTGTTTTCAGCCTGGATTATGCCCGTCAGCTGGACGAGGCGGCGGCGCGGGCCGGCAAAAAGCTGACCGTACATATAAAAGTGGATACAGGTATGGGCCGGCTGGGCTTCTGGCACGCCCGGGAGGAGGCGCTGCGCGATGTGCTGGACATTGCTCGCCTGCCGCATCTGGAAGTGGAAGGGATATACACTCACTTTGCCGCAGCCGACAGTGCGGATAAAACCTATACAGAGCAGCAAATTCAGGCCTTTCAGGAGTTTTTGCACCGGCTGCAAAAGCAAGGTCTGCAGGTCGCCTTGCGCCACTGTGCCAACAGTGCGGGCATTATTGACCATCCGGAGGCCCATCTGGATCTGGTACGGCCCGGGATTATTCTTTACGGCCTCTATCCTTCGGTGGAAGTCAAGCGGGAGCGCTTGCGACTGGAACCGGCCATGACCTTTAAAACCCGGATTGCACAGGTCAAAGAGGTGGCGGCCGGTTTTTCGGTAAGCTACGGCTGTACATACACCACCTCGGGAAACACGATCATCGCCACACTGCCGGTAGGTTACGCCGACGGTTACAGCCGGCTGCTTTCTGCCCGCGGGCAGGTGCTGGTGCGGGGCAGCCGGGCCGGTATTATCGGGCGGGTGTGCATGGACCAGTGCATGATTGATGTGGGGCATCTGCCCGGCGTGCAACCGGGCGAGGAGGTGGTGCTGTTTGGCCGGCAGGGGCAGGCCTGGTTGCCTGTGGAAGAGTGGGCCAGCTGGATCGGTACGATCAACTATGAGGCCGTGTGCATGGTCAGTGCCCGCGTGCCCCGCGTGTATGTCGAGGATTGAACAGAAAAAGGGCTTGTCATGAAAATATTTTTATATGGGACAGGAGGTTGTTGGGTCGAATATGGAAAGGATCTGGGCACCCTGGCGGACGGTGTATATTGGCAAGGATCACGGTGACGTATGCATTTTCTGTGACAAATTGCAATCGGACAAGGATGCGGAAAATTATGTCCTGTACCGGGGGGAGCGGGTCTTCGTGCTGCTAAACCTGTACCCCTACAACAATGGCCACCTGCTGATTGCGCCCAAGCGTCATGTGGGCGATGTAACCGAACTTACGCCCGAGGAAGTGCTGGAACTGGGCCTGGTGACCCAGAAGATGACTGCTCTTTTGCGGCGGGCCTTCAACCCGGATGGTTTCAACATAGGAGTAAACCTGGGCCGCATAGCCGGGGCCGGCGTCCCCGGGCACTTCCACATTCACATTGTGCCGCGCTGGGGGGGAGATACCAACTTTATGCCTGTGCTGGGTGATGTGCGGGTCATCTCCGAAGCGCTGGATTTGACCTACCAGAAATTAAAAGAAGCCATGGCCGCGACAGATATGTAACCGACATCCGGGAAAAAGGCCGGCCTCTCCGGGGAGGTTTGTAGCAGTTACCAACAGGCCAACAAATATTGACAAAACATAACAAAATAGTTGCCATGAAGTTATGGAACTATTAACCATCAGCAAAGCGGCAAAGAAATTGGGCGTTCATCCAAACAGCCTGCGCAACTGGGAGAAGCGCGGTTTAATCAAGCCCGTCCGTCTGCCTGGAGGCCAGCGCCGGTACTCTATGGACGAACTCAACAGGCTCCTGCAATCCGGTCAATTGACTGATGGGCGAGAGACAGTCGTGCTATACGTCCGGGTATCTACTAAAAAGCAGGCCGACGCGGGCAACCTGGACCGGCAGAACGAACGGCTGCGGCAGTACGCCCGGGAAAACGGTTTTACCATCAGGGCGGAGTTCACAGACGTGGCCAGCGGCCTGAACCAGAAGCGCCGCGGTTTAGCGAACGTGCTCAAGCTGGCCGAGCAGGGCGAGTATAAGAAGCTCATCATCGAATATACCGACCGGCTGGCCCGGTTTGGTTATGAGTATATCGAGCGGCATTTAAGGTACCGCGGCGTAGAAATAATCGTCATCGCGGAAAAAGAGCCGGAGGACGTCAATTCCGAGTTGGTCCGGGACCTTTTGGCCATAGTCACGACCTTTTCGGCCCGTTTGTACGGCGCCAGGGGCGGCAGGAGGGTTAGGCAGGGGTTTCGGGAGCTGATAGTGGGAGTGGAGCGGGATGAAAAAGCCAAAAAAGAAAGCAACGATTAACCCGGATGAAAGTATAAAATACACCGTATGCGGCGAGTGGTTTCCGGAAAGTTTTCCTGCCCGGCGCAGCCTGCGTTGGGGTCGGGGTGGCGAAGACCCCCTGGCCACCGAGGTGCGCCTTTTTTGTTCCTGCCAGCGTTGGGCGT
>NZ_JBRAJI010000041.1:0-21167 GCF_052744395.1 Desulfurispora sp.
GCCCTTGCCCGGCCGGCCGGCGATCGCCGTCACTCTGGAACGCCGGCCGGCTACAGCCGGTCCGGCCGCCGGACCAGCCAGATCCGGAACAGCCGGGGTTCCGGGCACCAGCTTCTCCAGTAATTCCCGCAGTTTGGGCAAAATTTTCTCCCGTTCCAGGCGCAGGCCGGGCTCCAGGTTCATCCGGGCCAGAGCCTCACTGTACATGTCAATCAATATACCCAGGCCGGTGGCCACATAATTGCGGTTGACCCGGTGGCAGCTACCCCGGCTGCCCTCGGTGTGGTGCCAGAGAAAATCGTTGTCCGGGCGCGGGTCGGGAAAACGCAGCGCCCACCCCTCCAGGGGGGTAAAGGTATATTTCCAGTCGTCACCACCAAAGCTCACCAGGTATCTTTCCCTTTCCACCTGCCCCACCACATACAGGCCGGTGAGAATATTGCGCCGCCCGCTGGTGGTATAAAAAAAGATCAAAGGGTTTTGCCCCTGCTGGCAGGCCCGGTACAGCTCGGAAACATAGCCGTCTACGTCCACATCGCGGCCCCGCTTGTAAAATGAGGGATGGGCCACGTCAAAGAGGCTGAGCTCATAGCACTGCCGGATCTGGAGGGCACAGTAGTTGGCCCGAAAATAGTCCGAGGCCCCGCAGGCGTGTTTGCGCGGTTTGTCGCAGATATTTCCGTCATAACCGCGGTTATGGTTGTTCACTTTCATAATTAAGCAGTTTTCTGCCGTAAGCACAACCCCAGGCTCCTTTCCGGACGGTTTCGCCGGTTTTTCCACCGGCGCCATCCAGAGATCATTATATCAAAAAAACCCCGGCCAACGATACGGTAATTGCTATTTTTGACATTTTATGCCTTGCTGCAGTCAGAGTAAAAAAGGCCGGACGGGACACTGCCCGTCCGGCTGTATCGACCATTGCAGCAGAAAGTTCCGGCAGTCCAGTTGCGCAGCACTGGCCAGCAATGCAGCACGGGAACCGGCCCCGCCTCGCACCGCGCGGTTTAATGTTCCGCGGACTGAAATGCCGGCGGCTTTTCCCGGAAAAAGCGGGTCTTGAAAGCCAGATAAACCAGACCCACGGCCAGCCAGATAAAGCCCAGCTGTTTGGCCTCCGGCTGCAGGCTGTACCAAACATAAAAGATAATTGCGAAACCGCATAGAGGGGCTACCAGGTACTTGAGCAGAGAAGCCGGATCGGTCTGCCGGCCGCGCAGCACATAGTGGTTGATCACTGACAGGTGCAGGAACAAAAAGCCGGTTAACGCCCCGAAGTTGACCATGGAAGTAAGCCGGTCCATCTGCAGGGCCATGCCCACGGTAATGGCGATCACCGCCACTAAAATGGTGCTCATGTAGGGCGTCTGATAGCGCGGGTGCACTCTGGCCAGCAGGGAGGGCATCATCCGGTCGCGGGCCATACTGTAAAGCAGGCGGGAAATGGCCGCCTGGGCCACCAGTCCGTCGCCAATACCCCAGGCAATGGCCGTGGCCAGGGCGCACAGCCAGCGCAGCCAGTCGCCGCCGGCCGCCTGGGCCACTGTGTAAAAAGCGGTGTCCAGATTGTCAAAGACCTTGTGATCGGGCACCACCAGGCCAGCCAGGTAGGTCTGGACAATGAACAGGCTGCCCACCAGCAACAGCGCCGTCACAGTGGCCTTGCCCACCATGCGCCGGGGGTCTTTAGTTTCCTCGGCCAGCGTACTGATGGCGTCAAAGCCCAGGAAGCTAAGCACGGCCAGCGAGGTGGCCGCCATGACCATGTTCAGGCTAAAGCCCTGTGGTTTCCAGATGGGATCCAGGGTAAAGCTCCCCTGCCCCACCCCCTTGAGCACAGCGATAAAGGCAACCACAATAAAGGCCACCAGGGCGAAAAGTTCGAAAATCAGCAGAGCGATATTGGTGCGGGCGGTCATCTCAATACCCCGCAGATTGACCAGCGTATTAATAATCACAAATACCGCAATCCAGCCCCAGTAGGGGAGCACCGGCAACATCTCCTGCAGGGCGTAACCCGCCACCAGATAAACCAGAGCCGGGGTCAGAATATAGTCCAAAAGCATGGCCCAGCCGGCAAAAAAGCCCACGTAGGGGCTGATGCCCCAGGAGGCGTAGGAATAGACCGAACCGGCGATGGGAAAGGCGCTGGCCATGCGGGCATAACTCCAGGCGGTGAAAATCATGGCCACCACCCCAATGGCATAGGCCAGAGGGGCCATGCCGTTGGAAACATCGGCCACATAGCCGTAAATCCCCATGGGCGCGATGGGTACCATGAAGACCATGCCGTAAAAGAGCAAATCCTTAAAACCCAGCGCTCTTTTCAATTCCTGTTTATATCCAAACTCCTCTACAGTATGCTTATCCTGATCCATCCTTCCGTACTCTCCTTTCCCAAAAGTTGTGCTGAACTAACAGGTCATTTAAAAAGCCAGCGGCACGCCCAGCCGGCGCAGGATATGGCGCGGCAGAGCCATGCGGGCGGTCTTGAGCGGATCCACCACCTGGGAGATTTGCAGCTGGCCTACAGCACTGAGCAGCATGCCGGCTTCGTTGAGCGAACAACCCAGCCAGTTCCGGAGCAGCCCGGCCATCTGCCGTGTGGCTAAAGCAGCCGCCTCATCCAGGGTAGCCGCTGAAGCCAGCACCGCCACCCACTGCGGGGTGCTCACCAGGGGATATTCCAGCGGCCAGCCGGGCACACTGGTGACCGTAACATCCACTTCACCGGCCACCTCCACCCCGCTGACCATGATTTCCCCGTCCCCCATCAGAGCGTGCAGGTCGCCCATGGCCAAAAGACCCCCCTCCACCCGAGCAGGCAGGTAGACGGTGCTGCCGGCTGCTATCAGCGTGGTATCCATATTGCCGCCGTGCCGGCCGGGCACGCCGCAGGGAATATCCTCCCCGGCCGGTGCCAGGCCAATTACCCCGATCATAGGAGCAACCGGCACGTCCAGCAAACCCAGTTGCGCCTTTCCGTTCTTGATTTCCACCATTTTGGTCTCGGGCTGCTGGACCAGATCGCCCAGCACCCCGGCCCCCGGTGCCGCCACCATAATGCCGGGCGAAAAGACGCGGATATCCTGTATATGCACGGCTACAACATCGCCCGGCCGCACCCCTTCCAGGTAAACCGGACCGGTAGCCGGGTTGACCCGGGAAAAGTCCAGCGTGGCCACGGTGTCGGCACAGGATTTGACCTGTCCGCCAAAACAGTCCAGCGTTTCAAAAGTCAGCCGGGCGGGCAGGGGTGTACGCAACACTGGCGGGTTGCGGTGGGACATACTGTAAACCACCTGACTGGCAGGTATGCGCTGCAAGAAAGATTCCTCCTTTATATCAGCTCCAGATACTCGTTGATTTCCCAATCAGTGATGTGCTCTTGAAAACGAACCCATTCCCGGCGCCGCAACGCCAGGAAGTTGCGGCAGAATTCCTCACCCAGGTATTCGCGCAGCACCTCGTCCTTTTCCAGGGCAGCCAGAGCAGCCGGCAGGCTGTCGGGCAGGGGCGGCAGTTCGGACAGCTCATAGGGGTTCTGGCCCACCACCGGCGGCGGGGGTTCCAGCTCTTTCTCCACTCCATCCAGCGCCGCAGCCAGACAGGCGGCTACAGCCAGATAGGGATTGGTGTCGGCCGCCGGCAGGCGGTTTTCCAGCCGGCTCTGGGCACCGCGGGCAAAGGGCACCCGCAGCATGGTGCAGCGGTGCTCGTAGCCCCAGGAAGCGTTCACCGGAGCAAAGTAGTAAGGTCTGAGCCGCTTGTAGCTGTTGATGGTGCTGTTGGCCAGGGCGCAGAGGGCCGGCGCGTGGGCCAGCTGGCCGGCAATCGCCCGCCGGCAGAGCCGCGAAAGGCCGTCGGCGGCCTGCGGGTCATAGAAAGCATTTTCGCCCCGCTCATCCAGCCAGGAATGGTGGAAATGCCCCCCGCTGCCACTGCTGCGGGGAAAGGGCTTGGCCATGAAGGTGGCCCGGTAGCCCAGCTGGTGCAAAATTTCCTTGATGGAGGTCCGGTAGTAAACCGCCATATCGGCTACCGCCAAGCCGGAAAAAGGAGCATTGGTGATCTCAAACTGGCCGGGACCGTATTCCGTATTGGCCACTTCCGGCCCGGCCCCGATGCCTTCCAGGCCCTTGATAATGGCCGTGAATATATCGGTCAGGCCAATCTGGACACTGTCGGCAAAACAGTTCAGGCCCTGCCATACCGGGCGGTGCGCGCTTTCCGGCCCGGGTTTTTGCAGAACATAGAACTCGAACTCAAAGGCGCCTTTCAGGGTATAACCCCGGCTCTCCAGCCGCTGCAGCACCCGGCGCAGCACCTGGCGGGGGGCCGCTTCCCACAGACTGCCATCGGGCCGGGCCAGATCGGCAATCACCCGGGCCGTACCCGGCAGCCAGGGCAACACCACAAAGGTACTCAAATCGGGCAGCAGCATAAAGCTGGGAAACCCGCCAGCATACCCCTCCCCGGCGGCGGGCACCAGCTCGGCCGAGCTGTCCACCGCCAGCAGGGCCGACGGGTACTGGGCCGCCGCTCCGCCCTGAATGGCGTTCAGAAAAGCCCGCACCGGCACGAAGCGGGAGCGGATAATATTGCTGTTGTCCGTGATGGTTAACCGTACGGTATGAATGTTGTACTCCTGAATCAGATTTTGCACATGTGCAATCAGCTGATCTTGCCAGTTTGCTTGAACCACGGGGCATGCCTCCATTATCCTGTACTAAGCAATTCTCGTACCAGCACCGGCAGCAGGTCCGGACCGCCTTTTTACCGCTCCGGCCGCCTCTCAACCCGCCGGGCGCATTTTTGATCAACCTGCACCGTTGCAATTGCCATAGCGGCCATATCAGAAATATAATAAAGCAAAACAGAGGAATTAAAAAATATTTATCTTAATTGCATATCTGCAATTGCTTGCGTCTTTGCAAATATGAGCATCGCACCGAATTAACCGGAGCGCCAATCGACACCCGGAATGCTGGAGGACTGTTATGCATAAACGCCTGCTTTTTTCACCACCCCCACCCGAACCATTGCCCGTCTCGCCCCTGTCCCCGGTAATTGTCAGCCCGGCCATGCGCGCAGCCTACGACCTGGCCCGCGCCGTCGCCCCCTACCCCACCACTGTGCTAATCAGCGGCGAAACCGGTACGGGCAAGGAGGTCCTGGCTTCTTACATCCATCATATTAGTCCCCGGGCCCGCCACCCCTTCATCCGCATCAACTGCGGAGCCATTCCGGAAAACCTGTTGGAATCCGAACTGTTCGGCTACGAACAGGGCGCCTTTACCGGCGGGCGGCGGGAAGGGGCCATGGGCGTTTTTGAAGCCGCCCACCCGGGTACGCTACTGCTGGATGAGATAAGCGAACTGCCGCTGAAAGCCCAGGTGAAGCTGCTGCGCGCCCTGCAGGAAAAAGAAATCCGCCGGGTAGGCGGAACCTGGTCCAGGGTTATTGATGTGCGGGTAATCGCTTCCACCAACCAGGATCTGAAGGAGCTGGTGGAGCGGGGGCTTTTCCGGCGCGATCTGTATTACCGCCTGGACGTGGTGCACATCCACCTGCCACCTCTGCGCCAGCGCCCGGAAGACATCGCCCCGCTGCTGGAGCACTTCTGCCGCCAGCTAAATGACGCCTATGGCCTGCAAAAGCGTTTCAGCCCGGCGGCGCTGGAGCTGCTGCAAAAGGCCCCCTGGCCGGGCAATGCGCGCCAGTTGCGCAATCTGGTGGAAAAAATGCTCATCACCTGCCCCGGAGAAATTATTGAGGCCGCAAATCTGCCGGCCGAATTTCGGGTCGACGGCGCAGACAGTGCGGCGGACGAAAGCCGCCCGGCCACACTGCAGGAAATTGTGCTCCGGGCGGAAAAAGAAGCCATCAGGCAGGCCCTGGAGCAGTACCCGGACAGGCGCCTGGCCGCCCGGGCCCTGGGCATCGACCCCAGCACCCTGAGCCGCAAGATGCGCCGGCTAGGGCTTTTATAACGGAAAAGTAGCGGCCAGCATCTCCCGCACCTGTTCCGGAGGCAGGGGACGACTCAGCAGGTACCCCTGGGCGTAGTCGCAACCGCTCTGCCGGGCCAGGCTTAAAGCTGCTGCCTCCTCGATCCCTTCGGCCACCACTTCCAGGTGCAGGCTGTGAGCCAGGGCCAGCAGGCTGGTAAACACCGGCAACCGGTCGGGCAACAGAAACCGGTCGCACAGCGACTTGTCCAGCTTGATTTTCTTCACGGGCACAAAGGTGAGGTAGTTCAAGGCGGAATAACCCCTGCCAAAATCGTCCAGGGCGATGGACACTCCCAGCTGCTGCAGCCGGTGCAGGTTTTCCAGCACCACGGCCTGCTGCTCTAAAAACACATTTTCGGTAATCTCCAGCTCCAGACAAGCCGGGGGCAGCCGGTGTTCCTGCAAGAGCCGGGTCAACTGTTCCACAAAATCGCTCTGCTGCAGCTGGCGGGGGGAGACATTGACGCAGACCAGGCCGGGAGCACAGCCCGCCTGCCGCCAGCGGACCATCTGGCGGATGGCCTCGTCCAACACCCAGTGGCCGATCTCCCGGATCAGGCCGCTTTCCTCGGCCAGGGGAATGAATTGCGCCGGGGAAACATTGTGGCCGGGCAGGCGCAGCAGGGCCTCCAGGGCGGCCACCCGCCCCGTGCGCAGATCCACCAGGGGCTGGTAGTGCAGGACAAAGCTGTTTTGCTGGAGCGCCCGGCGCAGCAGTTCTTCCAGCGCCAGCTGCTCCTCCAGCTGCGCCGTCATCTGCCGGCAGAAAAAGAGGCAAGCGTTTTTGCCGCTCTTTTTGGCCGCAAAAAGGGCGGTGTCGGCATGCCGCACCAGGGTGATCACATCGTCGCCGTAAGCCGGATACAGGGCCACCCCCAGACTGGCGGTCAGGTGCAAGCCCTCGCTCTGGTAAATGCCGGCGGCCAGCCGCCCCTGCAGGGCCACCGCCCGCTCCCGCACTTCCTGTTCCTCAAAAATGCCGGGCCAGAGCAACAAAAACTCGTCCCCCCCGAAGCGGGCCACCAGACCGTCCGGTCCGGCCACCAGCTGCAGCAGGGCGGCCACTTTTTGCAGGATCACATCGCCGTAGATATGCCCCCGGCTGTCATTGATATGTTTGAAGTTGTCCAGATCCAGCAGCAGCACGGCACCGCTCCCCGAGCCCTCCAGTTCCCGGGCCAGACTTTCTTCAAAACGCCGCCGGTTGGCCAGGCCGGTGAGGGGATCGTGATAGGCCATATGTTCAATATAACTCTGGTAGCGGGCCTGCTCCTCCAGCAGTTGCCGTTTTTCCTCGTACTGGGCCTGGATCTCCTCCCGGGCCGCTTCGTTTTCCTGGTAAAGCTGGTTTTTTATGGCCAACTCCTGCTGCAGCTGTTTTTGCACCCGCCGCAGCTGGAGTATATACAGGCCGGAGAGCAGGGCCACGCCCAGGGCCAGCCCCAGTCCCAGCAGGCGCTGGCGGGCCAGCAGGGCCAGCATCTGGCGAAAAGTGCTCTGCATGTACACACCCGTGCCGATATAAGCCTCGATCTCGGGAATGCCCCGCACATAGGAGAGTTTGCGCTCGTATGTGCGCGTAAGGGGACGATAGGAGTAATATGATACATATGTTCCTCCGGGATTTTGCCGGGCCGCCCGCACCAGCTCCCGGATTACATATGTACCCTTTATGTCCCGGTAGTCCCACATATTCTTGCCTTCATTTTGCGGTTCATACGGTTGCACCAAATATATCCCGTCATATGTGCTCATAAAAATATAATTTTTGCCAAATTCATCCTCATAGCGCATCTGCCGCACCAGCTCGCGGATCTGCTGGCGGGCCTGGGCTACTGTAAGCTCTCCCCGCCGGCATTTTTCCACCAGGGGGGATATGGCATTGTAGGCCAGATCCACCTTTTCCTGCAGCTCATGCTGCCGCTGGCGCAGCACCAGCTGGTAGAAATCGTCGCTGAGCCGTTGGGAATAGGCCAAACAGACCAGCAAAAACAGCAATAAAAAAGCTGACAGCACCGGCCAGCTGCTCACCCGGACCGGCCACCGGCTCTTGCGCAGCATCTCCTCTACCTCCCGGCTGGCTTTCTCTTTAGTTCGGGAACCAGTTTTTTATGCCAGAGCCAGGCTGTCAAAAATACAGTTACGGCAAATTCAACATAATAATTACAATATAAAACAAAAAAGTGCCTCCTGGAAGCACTTTTTGGTGAACTATTATCAACACCTTTTTTCAAAACCAAACCCCAAAATATCTAACCAAAAACTTCCCTCAGAGGAATCTGCAACCCGGGCAAAAGCGCTGTGCTTAGAACATCGGCGCTGTCCAGTGCACCGGCCCAGAGCCAGCCCTGGGGCCCGGAAAGCAGCACTTCCACCAGCTTTATTTCCGGATCCACCAGCCAGTATTCCTGCACGCCGGCCGCCCAGTACAGGGCGCTTTTCTGCTTTTTGTCCAGGGCGGCCGTAGCTGGCGACAGCACTTCCACCACCAGGTCAGGAGCCCCCTGCACGTACAGCTCACCAATTATGCCACCCCGCTCCTGGCTGATAAACAGCACATCGGGAGCCACCACCTGTTCTCCCAGGTGCACATCCACTTCCTGTAACACTTCCCCCCGGGGGTTTTGCCGCAAATAGCTGTGCAGGGCGGCAGCAATTCTCAAGGCTATCCGCTGGTGGGCAGGGCGGGGACGGGGAACCATGATCAACTCTCCTTTGAGCAACTCATAACGCTGCTCATCGTTCAATTGCAGGTAATCCTGCACTGTGTACGGACGGTCATTTAACACCTGTAGTTCCGGCATGCCCCCACCTCCTTAGCTGCCCGTAGGTCAGGCATCACATTTATATTTATCATCATTATGCCATACTGCCTACCCTTGCACAAGCACGCGTCCGGCAGGCCGAAGGGTGCTTGCGGCCGCGCCCCCCTTTTACCCGCCCCGGCGCGGCTTTTTTTCCAGCGGCTCATAGCCGGCCAGATAGCTTTTCACCAGCAGCCGGCAGAGGGGCTGCCAGGCCGGGCCGGGCTGCCCGGCCAGCATGTTTGCTGTCTCAAGCCCCGGGTCGGCGGCCGGCCCGGCCGATAGGCCCGGAGCGTTTTGCGCCGATACAGGTTTGCCGGCCGCGGGTCTGGATGCCGCCGGTTTGTCCGCGAGCTGCTGCTGGTGGCGGCGCTTTTTTTCCTGCCGCTTTTTTTGTTTTTTGGTAGCCATGGTTATCCCTCCCCGGCACCGGCAGCCGGAAACACCGTCCGGCGGCCGGTTATCCCCGACTTAGCGCCCGGCTACAGCAGGTCCTGTCTTATTCACCGGCCGGTCCGGCGGCTTAATGCCCCGCTCTCGACCGTTTTTGGGGCCGGCCGCTCCGGCGGGCCGGCTCCGCCCCGGAAAACTGCAGGGCCAGCAACTGCCCCAGTTCGGCATCGGAGAGCTCGGTCAGCCAGGCCTCGCCGGAACCGATGATACGGCCGGCCAGTTCCAGCTTGTGCTCCAGCATTTCGTCAATGCGCTCCTCCAGGGTGCCCAGGGTGATGAATTTGTACACCTGTACACTGCGGCGCTGGCCCATGCGGTAGGCCCGGTCGGTGGCCTGGTTTTCCACCGCTGGATTCCACCAGCGGTCAAAGTGAAAGACATAGTTGGCCGCCGTGAGGTTAAGGCCCGTGCCGCCCGCTTTGAGGGTCATGACCAGCACCCCCGGCGCGGCGGCCGCACCGCCACCTGCCGGTTGCCCACCCTCCGTCAGGCCCTGCTGGAACTGCTCCACCAGCTGGTCCCGCATGGCCCGGGGTGTACCCCCGTGCAGAAAGAGCACGGGCTCGCCCAGCAGTTCCTGCAGGTACTGCTGAATCAGCCGGCCCATGGTCACAAACTGGGTGAAGACCAGGCAGCGCCCGCCGCTCTGCCGCACCTGCTCCACCATTTCACCCAGGCGCTGTAGCTTGGGAGAAGGCTCGCTCCGCCCCGGGGCTGCCGCCCCGCGCAGCAAGCCGGGGTGGTCGCAGATCAGTTTCAGGCGGGTCAGAGCGGACAGCACTAGGCCCCGCCGGGCCAGCCCCTCCACCTGTCCCAGCCGCGCCTGCAAATCATCCAGCACATTCTGGTACAGGGCGGCCTGGGCCGGGCTGAGCGCGATATATTCCTTCATCTCCAGCTTTTCCGGCAGGTCCAGTTCTACCTCGGGGTCGCTCTTGAGCCGCCGCAGCAAAAATGGCTGCACCAGGCGCTGCAGCGTAGCCAGGGCCGGCTCGGAGCGGCCCGCTTCGGCCGCCCGGCCGAAATGGCGCACAAAGGCGGCGTGGGAACCCAGGTAGCCCGGGTTGAGGAAGTGCATCAGGGACCACAGCTCTTCCAGGCGGTTTTCCAGCGGGGTACCGGTCAGGGCCAGGCGATGGCGGGCGGTAAAGCTGCGCACGGCTGCTGCCTGGCGGGTCTGGTGGTTTTTGATGTTCTGCGCTTCATCCAGACAGAGGCAGTCCCACTGCACCGCCTGCAAGTCCTCCCGGTCCAGATGGGCCAGGGCATAGGAGGTGATCACCAGCTGGCAGTTGCCAATCCTGTCCAGCAGTTCCTGGCCCCGGGGCCGGCGGGTGCCGTGGTGCAGGTAAAGGCGCAGCTGCGGAGCAAAACGTTCCAGCTCCTTTTGCCAGTTGCCCAGCACCGAAGTAGGACAGACCAGCAGGGAGGGACCGGTCAGCTCACCCCGCTGCTGCAGGCAGCAGAGGTAAGCGATGAACTGCACAGTTTTGCCCAGGCCCATGTCATCAGCCAGGCAGGCCCCCAGCCCCAGGGCGCGCATGTGCACCAGCCAAGCCGCCCCCTTTTGCTGGTAAGGCCGCAGGGTACCGGCAAAACCGGACAGTTCCCCCGGCCAGGGAAGCTGCCGGCAGTTCACCAGGGTATCCAGGGTGGCCTGCCATGCTGCCGACAGCTGCAGCTGGATGGAGGGCTGAGCGCCGGGGACGGCCTCATGGCTCCCCGGCGGCCCGGCTGCGTCCCCGTCCGCATCTTCTAAAGCCGCTCCGGCGGGCTTTTTCCCCCGGCCCCGCGGCCCGCTTGCCGGCGCCTCCCCCGCTTCCTCCCCCTGGCCTATCAGCTGGCCGGCGAAGTAGAGCTGCAACACCTGGGCCAGGGAAAGCTGGCGGTGCCGCTGCATAAAGCGGCGCAGGCGCTGCCAAAAAGTTTGATCCACATACACCCAGCGTCCCTGATAATGCACCAGGGGCTGCTGCTCCTTGAGCAGGCGGGCAAATTCCCCGGGGCTGATCTCCTGCCCGCCAATGGCCACCTGCCAATCGAAATCCAACAATTGCTGCATGCCCAAAAAACCGCTGCCCGCAGCCTGACTGCGGGGCCGGGCCAGCAGAGCGGGACGCTGCCGCCGCACTTCCTCCCACCAGGCGGGCAGGAGCAAAATGTAACCGGCAGCGGTCAAGCTGGCCGCTCCTTCGGTCATCAGCTGCCAGGCCTGGCGGTGGTTCAGCCGCCACACCGGCACGGCCGGAGAGGCAGCCTGACGGGCAGATGCGCTCACCCCGGCAACCGCCGCCTCCGGCCGGTGCTCCCCGGCCCTGCCTTCCCCGGGCAGCGGCAGAAAGGGCAACAGCCGGATCCAGCGCTGCACATCGCGCCCCAGGCGCCGGGCGTGTTCCCGGCACGGTTCGGGCAGCTGTCCGTCGGTTATTTCCACCTCGGATGCGGGTTGCTTTTTGTGCCGCAGCACCACCCGCAAAAGCCAGTCTCCCCGCCCGTCCGGCGGCTCGTACAGCTTCAGACAACTCTGCCAGGGCGAGTCATCCACCAGCCAGCCGATGGCTTCTAGCCACTCTCCGGAATCGGCCGGAGTTTCCACCGGCAGGGCTTTCCCGGGCAAGATCAGGGGATACTGGCGCACCAGCTGCTGGTACCATACGGCTGCGGCCGGAGTTTGTCCCTGGATTTCCTGCAGCACAGCATCCAGCCAGCCGGAAAGCGCCGGCCAGATCTCGGGCGGCAAATCGTCGCGCAGCGCCACTGGAGCGGGCGACTGCTCCCCAACCCCCTGCATCACCGCGGCGGCATCCGGCACCCCCATCCGGGCCAGCTGTCCGGCCAGCTGCAGGGCCTGGGCGGCCCAATCACCGGCTGGCGCCAGTTCCTCCTCCCCCGGAGAAATTTCCGGCAGGGGACAGATCTGCCAGCCCGCCCGGCCTTCCCGCCAGGCCGTCCAGGAGGGCATAAAAGCTCCCCGGCGCAAAAAGCTGTCTACCAATCGGGCCAGGTATTGCAAACCGGGCCACTCGTCCGGCCAGGTCCAGTACAGGTGGCGCAAAACGGGCCTGGCCACCAGCAGCTGCAGGGCGGTCAGGGGCGAAAGCAGCACTTCGCCCGCCTCTTCATCCACCGGCACAAAGCTGCCGTAAAAGGAAGGCCGGTGCCAGGCCAAAAGCATGCGCCCGAGGCGCTCCGCCGGAATCTGGTAGTGCTTTCCGGTCTGCTCCTGCGCGGTAAGTTCCCTGACCCACTGCTGCGGCCGGTAGTAGC
Organism: Desulfurispora sp.; assembly: GCF_052744395.1. Lineage (NCBI taxonomy): Bacteria > Bacillati > Bacillota > Clostridia > Eubacteriales > Desulfurisporaceae > Desulfurispora > Desulfurispora sp. The sequence goes on from NZ_JBRAJI010000041.1 coordinate 12,539, forward strand.
CCCTGAGGGCCAGCCCGGCCGCTCTGTCCCGGGCGGTCAGAGCCCGCACCTGCACCACTGGATACAGGGTGTCGGGCAGGGGCATTTCCCGGGCAGAAGGTTTGTATCCTCTGAGCACTAAATCACCTGCTCCCGCTGCAGCATTTCTTTGAACAAGCGCAGGCGGCTGTATTTGTCCTGAAGCCGCTGACAGTAGCGCTCCCACTCCTCCAACCGGCCCAGTTTGTTATACAGGCGCCGCATCTGAACCAGCAGCTGAGCCGCCTGCCGGTAATTTTCTCGACAGCGCTTTTCCAGCAATATTTCTACTTTCTGATGATAACAGGGCAGTTGCTCGGCAGGCCGCAATACAGAAAACACCCGCTGCAAATCCCGCCCGGTTTCTTCACCGGGGGGCCGGTCAAGCACGATGTTCTGCAGCAGCAAAAATACATCCGTGACCTGCTGCCGCTGCTTTTGTTCCGCATAGTGCTGGAGCAGGGGCAGCAGAACACTGCCACAGGGCAGCATCTGCTGCAAAAATGACTGATAAGCATGTTGTACCTGTTCCCGCCGGTCCTGTCGCAGCAAACGCTGCCACAGGTCCAGGCAGATTTGTATGTCTTCCTGGAGATCCTCCTGCTCCACCATCCGGGGGTCCCAGCGCGCCAGCTCTCCCAGCCGCCAGCTCATATACTCAAGCCACTCCAGCAACAGCGGCCCTTCCCCCAGCTCCGCTACTCCGTACACATACGGCCAGAGGGGGTACACGGCGTCCAGCCGGTCCCATACAGGAATGGCTTCTGCCAGCCCGTACCGCAGATAGGTAATGTGCCCCAGGAGCAATATGTATTCCCGATTGTTTTGCCAGTCCGGATGCTCCTTGCCCAGACGTTTTAAGCGCACCAGTTCCCGCTCCAGGTCGGCCGGCTCAGTGAGCACGGCAATGCTCACCATCCGGTACAAATGCTGCCAGTCCAGCAGGGGCATGGCGTCATCACCGGTTCGGGAGAGCACCTGCCGGCCCAGCAGGGGTAGCAGTTCCTGCCACAGGCGGGTGCACCGGGGCAATAAATCAACCCGCAGGGACTTCCCGACAGCCTCTACCTCGTCTTCAATTTTACTCAAAACCTGGCCGCAAAAAAGCCGGGCATGGAAAAAATAGGAGGACAGGTCTTCCGGACGGGTTACGGTCCGGCGTCCGGCCCCGGCCGTCGACCTCCCGGCTCTGCCGGTCGGCAACAGTAGATGGGACTCCAGTTCGCTAAAGGCTTCCTCCAGCCAGACCGCCAGGTGCACCAGCGCCCCCAGAGCAAAATTAATCCGGTACGACAGCGGCCAGCCGCTGCTCAATTCCTGCACCTTCTGCCAGTAGAAGCGGCAGCGATCATCCAGCGCGGGCAGTTCAACCAGCAGGCGCTGCCAGACGGGGCGCTGCCCGCTACCGCCAAACCACAGCTCCTGCCAGGCCGCCGGCCAGAGTGCCGGTTCATCGGCTGGTGACAGTTCCTCCACGGCCGAACGCCGCTGCAGCGCTGCGGCACGGGCACCGCCGGCAGTTGCTTTACTGTTGCCGCCCTCATTATCCCCGGGCGCGGCCGCCGCACCGCCCGCCCGGCCCATCAGCCAGTGATAACATTCAACGGCATCCATGTACTGGCCCAGCACAGCAAAGAGCAGCGCCGCCAGGTGGGCACAAAAGGGCTGCCGGCAGGTGCAGCTGGAAGACTCCAGCCTGTCCGGCAGGACAAATACCTCATGGGTTTTCTTGCGACTGCGCGGCCGGTTGGCCACCCGGGCCTGCAGTGTGCCCTGCGAGGTCTGCCCCAGCTCCGATACGGCTTTTTTGTCGTACAGGGCATAGCCCTGCCGCAGGGCCGCCGCCGAAAAAAATTGCGCCATCTGCCGGCGCATTTCCAGCAATTGACTAAACTTTAAATTAAACATGTCCACGCCTCACCGGATCAAATGTAGAAATGGCCCCTTTTCCAAAGATTATTTTACCGTGTTACCTCACAAGGTACAAGCAATAAAACCGGAGTCAAACCGCCCTTCCGACCCGGTGGAGAACCCGAAGCAGGCGAAATTTGTTATAAAATTTTTATAATTTGTTAAAGACCCGGTAATAACTGCCGTTTAAAATGGGTCTTAACCAGCAGGCCGCGCCAATGTGCCACCTGTTCCCCAACCTGAGGGGACGCCTATTTTAGCCTCACTCTCCACAGAGCACCCGGCCCGGCAATCCACACCATTGCTTAAAAAACTACAGGAGGTAATTTTTTATGGATCAAATGAACTGGAAATGCTCCAACTGCGGCTACACTTTCCTGTCCCAGCCGGACCGGCTGCCGGAAAAGTGCCCGTCCTGCGGGGAAAAGTGCACTTTCCTGGATGTCACCTGCTACACCCCCGACTGCCAGCTGCCCCAGGGGCCGGGCTTTGACCCGCGCATCGGACAAAAGTAGTGGCTCCGGACCCGGAGCAGCACACACCTCCTCTTTCCCCGCCCCTGTTTTCAGTTTTTTGCTTGCGCCGCCCGCCGGGCGGTATTTTTTCCGGAAGAAGGACTTTTTCACGAAATATCTCCCGGGAAAAACCATCCCGCTCCCTTACGCTGCCTATAAAGCAACAACTGCGGCAGGCCGCCTGCTCCGGGCAAAAACAAAGCGCTTCGGGCAGCGTTTGCTGACCGAAGCGCTACTACAGGTAGCCCCGGCCGGGTTAAAGCCGGTTTAATCCCCCACCGGCGTGCCCGGAGCGGGATCAATTTACTTCTTTCGCCCCGCTGATATCGGGCGGTGTAAAGGGCTGGCCGAATTGCTCCAGCATGAAATGGCCTTTCATCTGCATGTGCAGCTCGGGTGAAGTGCCAGCCGGCGCTACAGCGGTACCCTCCCGGGGCAGGGGCATCTCCACCTGCAGATCCAGATCAATTATTTCGCCCAGCAGAGTCTGTTTGTTGATATAGACCGTGTAAGTATAATCAAAATCCATGCCGGCCAGCATTTTTTGAGCCCTGGCCACCGCATCGGCCCGCTCGGGCATGGTCTCGGGCTCTTTTTCCACCGACAGGAGCAGGTCCATCAGCTGCAGCCGGGTTTTTTCCAGACCATCTTTAAAACGGGCCGGATCCAGGGATGCGGTCAGCACATAATATTCCCGGCCGTTTTGCACCGCATCGTTTTCATAGCTGGGCAGAAGGCCGAATTCCCGCATTTGCTGCATGGCTTTAATGGGATTGGACTGGATGTCCTGCTGCTGGGCCCAGAAATCGGCCGGCAGGGGATTTTTCTGTTTCACCCAGCCCGCCTCGGGCAGCTTGAAATACAGATAATCGCCGGTAATATAGCTTTCCACGGTCATTTCCCCGGGCATGGCCTGCTCGGGCACCCCGACCGGACGCTGCATTACCTGCCGGGTGTAAACCGCCAGCGGTTTTTGCTGGTAGCTGGCCTCCAGCCGGCTTTTTATGAGCAGCTGATCGGGCATATCCAGTGCCTTTTGTTCCTCCGCGGGCGGTGTAATCAGGTAGCTCAGTTCCCCCTGCATCCGGTAGGTATTGTAGCCGGCCGTGGCCTGCCCGGAGCGGGCCAAAAGCTCCATGGCGGTCAGACCCTGGCGCAGTTCCGACCGCTCCAGGGACACTTCCGGCGGGCTGCCCTGCCAGCGCACGGTATAACCGAAGGCCTCGGCTACCGCCCGCAGGGGGATATACACCTGTCCACCGTCCACATAGGGTGCCCGGGGCAGCTCAATCCGCTGTTCGCCTGAGAAGGCTGCGGTTTGGCCAATCTTTAGCCGCAGGGTCTGCCCGTTTTCTTCAATCACCAGCTCGCCGGCCGCCGGCTGACTGACAGCCGCCCCGGCCAGGCGGGCATAGTCCTTTGCCGCCAGCATGGTGGTATCCTGCGTCAGGTAGGCGGACGCCTTCGCAAAAGTCTCCCCGTTCACCGCCAGGGCCACCTTTTCCGCCGCTCCGGCCCGGGCCATGGGTGCCGCCCCCAGCCACAGGGCCCAGCACCCCAGCAGCACCATTTGAATCAGTTTTCTCCGCAATACAACCCCTCCCGTTTTCCCTGCGGTGCGAAGCAAACGCAGAGTTTAGTAAGTTTTTACTATTAACTATAGACGGTGGATAACAACCGCTGGTTCAACCCAGCCCGAAATTTCATTGACAAACTGACTGAAAAACTATATAATTGCCTGTAAATTCTGATATTTTACAATTACTTGAACTCTTTACGGCATCTTTCAAAGCATAATTTTTTGTAATCAATTGAATGAACATTCATACACCATCACCGCCGCCAGACCGGGCAGAACTAAATATATTAAAAAGAGGAGAGGTTAAAATGGGCCATCTGATCAATAATGCCAAGGAGGAAGTCTACCGGGCGCTGGCCGAGCGCCTGAACCGTTACCCGGTGGGAGCACCGGTGAACCAGACGCTGCTCAGCATCCTGCATCGTCTGTACACCGAAACCGAAGCCATGGTGGGAAGCAAACTGCCCCTTCAGCCCCTTACCCTGGACAAAATTGCCGACCTCACCGGCCTGGGCCGTGCTGAGCTGCAAAAGCTGCTGGAGGAGATGTCTCTTAAAGGGCTGATCCTGGATATGCCCAGAAAAGACGGCGTTTATTACATGCTGGCGCCCATGGTGGTGGGCTTTTTCGAGTACACCTTTATGCGGGTGCGTGAGGACATCAACATGCGCGAGCTGGCCGAGCTGTTCGAGATTTATTTCAAAGATGAACAGGTGCGCGAAGAATTCAGCGGCAAAGACACCAAACTGATGCGCACGCTGGTCTATGAGCAGCTGATACCCGCCGCCGTGGAAAGCGAGGTTTTGACCTTCGAGCGGGCCAGCGAAGTGATCCGCCAGGCCGAGGTGGGCGCCGTCTCCCTGTGCTCCTGCCGGCACAAGGCCAGCCACCTGGGCAAAGCCTGCGACGCTCCCCTGGAGGTGTGCCTGTCGCTGGGCAATGCCGCCCGCTGGGTGGTGGCCAAGGGCATGGCCCGCCCGGCCACAGTGGACGAAATGCTGCGCATCCTGGATCAAACCACCCGGCTGGGGCTGGTACACATCTGCGACAACGTGCTCAATCAGCCGGCCTATATGTGCCACTGCTGCGGCTGCTGCTGCACCATCCTGCGCAACATCAAGGAATACGGCAAGCTGGCCACCCATCCCAGCAACTTCATCCCCGCCCTGGATGAAGCCAGCTGCACCGGCTGCGGCAGCTGCGCTGATGCCTGCCAGATCGCTGCCATTAACCTTAAGGAAAACGCCGGCAGCGAACAGCCCGCCGTGAACCGGGAAGTGTGCATCGGCTGCGGCGTATGCGCTGCGGCCTGCCCCACCGGCGCCCTGACCATGGCCCGCCGCGAGACCATCTACACCCCGCCGGCCAGCCAGAAAGAAAAGTTTATGCGCATAGCTATGGAAAAGGGGCGGCTGGGATAGCCCTACGGCGCTCCCGGTCCGGTCACCCATTTTTGCTCACTGCTGTACCTGCTGGGAACCACCATATGTCAACTGTTATCTTCAGGCGTAGCCAGCCCTTGCCCGGCAGGCCACGCCTGTTCATTTTTTGTGCCAATTAACGCAAAATTGCTTCTTCCCGCCTGCCGGAAGGAAAACCGGCCGGGGCGGGAGAAAATAAGCAGTAATTCCCGCAAAGGACGTGGTCTTAATATGCCCGGATTTCTGCTCAAACCCCGCATTCAATTCGGCAGCGGCTCGCTCGGTTACCTCAAGCAGGTCAAAGGCCGCCGCGCCTGCATTGTCACCGAGAAAATTATGGTCCAGCTGGGCCATGTGGACCGGGTGACCCGCATCCTGCAAAACCGGGGTATCGAGTTGGAAGTATTCCCCGAAAGTCGTCCCGACCCCGGACTGGATCTGGTCACCAGAGGACTGCAGCACATCATCCAGTACCGGCCCGATCTGCTCATCGCCATCGGCGGCGGCTCCTCCATCGACGCGGCCAAGGCGATTATGTACTTCTGCCTCAAGACCAAGGAGCAGTTTGTGGAGCACGAAAGCATCCGCAAGCCCTGGTTCGTGGCCATCCCCACCACCAGCGGCACGGGTTCGGAAGTGACCTCCTATGCGGTAATTACCGACCCGGCCGCCGGGCGCAAAATGGTTCTAATTGATGATGTCATGCTGCCCGATATGGCCATTTTGGACCCCGATCTGACTCGCACCGTGCCGCCGCCGGTGATTGCCGACACGGGCATTGACGTGCTTACCCACGCCCTGGAGGCCTACGTCTCCCGCCCGGCCAACTGCTTTACCGACATTTACGCCGAAAAGGCGGTGCTCCTGGTTTTTCAAAATCTGCTGCGCCTGTACAAGAGCCCGTCCGATGATGCTGCAAGGGAAAATATGCACATCGCCTCCTGCATGGCCGGCATCGCCTTCAACAATGCCGCGCTGGGCCTAAACCACAGCCTGGCCCACGCCCTGGGCGGGCGCTTCCACCTGCCCCACGGCCGCAGCAACGCCCTTTTCCTGCCCCTGGTGATCAGCTTCAACGCCGGGCTGGAGGAAAAACTGCCCACCGCCACCGCCTCCCGCTACGCGGCTCTGGCCCGCCTGTTGGGACTGCCCGCCGCCGACCCGGCCCAGGGGGCCCGGGCCCTGGCTGAAGCGGTCAGGGTGCTGCGCCAGAACCTGGAACTGCCGGACAGCATTGCGGCGGCCGGCGTGGACAGGGCCCGGCTGGATGAGCTGCTGCCCGGCATGGTCGAGGATGTATTAAAGGATATGTGCACACCGGGCAATCCCCGACCGGTATCCCGGGAGGACGTTGTCCGGCTGTATGAACAGGCGGCCCGGAAGGCTTAATTGCGCTTCTAACGCTGGACCGCCGGGGACTCCGGCTCCACCCGGCGAATTAAACAAGCGCGGGCCTTTCTGTAAAAGAAAAACCCGCAGCTTTAAGCCAGCACCAGCACTCTGCCGGATTAAGGTTGGCGAAAAATGACCTGGCTATATTTTTTCAGCATGTATTACCTCTGCGCGGTGGCTTTACTGCACGAAGCGGGCGGCTTAAAGCCGCCCGCCTATGTTTGGCTGAGCACCGCCGGCATGGTACTTTTCCTGCTGGCCTCCTTGAGCATTGCCTGCGGCTTTCAGCGCTATGTGGCTATTTTTTCCCTGTTTCTGGGGCAACTACTCTTTTTCCTCTACCACATGGATTTTTCCACCTGGCACGCCGCCCTCACCCGGGCCATGCCCATGCCCGTGCTGTTCACAGTCATCCCCCTGCTCACCCTGCCTGTGCAGCACGGCGGATACCTGCCGGCCATGCAAAGCTACCTGGCCGGCCGCTGGCAAAAGCCGCTACGCCTGTTCTGGCTGCTCAGCGGACTGCACCTGTGGCTGACCATTGCCTTAAATATCGCCTCTTTGCCCACGATGCAAAAATTGCTGGCCGACAGCCGGCTGCCGCAGCGCTTTTTGGTGCGCCTGTATACCACGGGTTATGCCTCTTCCATGGTTTTCTCTCCCTATGACGGCATGGTCAATATGGTTCTGCTGCTCACCGGCGTGCGCTATGCAGTATACTTCCCGGCCGCCGCCGGTATGATGCTGCTGATCATGCTGATAGGCGCATGGCTCTTCCGCAGGGAAGGCAGCCTGCCCGCTCCTGCGGCCAAAGCAGCCCCGCCCTGTCCCGGGGCCGGGCGCAAAGTGGGCGAGCTGGCGCTGCACATCGGCGTCCTGATCGGCCTGGTCTTTGTGGGTGACCGGCTGCTGCACCTGTCCAACCAGCTTTACGTGATCAGCCTGCTCATTGTCTGCTATGCCCTGTTCTGGCTGGGCCTGCTTCAAAAATGGCCCGTGCTGGTGCGAGAAATGCCGGTCTATCATAGCCGCCTGCTGGGCAGCAAAAATTTCCTACCCTTGATTGTAGCCGCCGCCTTTTTGGGCACCATCCTGGCCGCCACCCCCTTGAAAGGGTTGCTGGAACAGCTTTTACCCACCATGCAGGCGCTGCCACTGTATATCGTTATCCAGCTGATGATCCTGCTGACCATCGCTTTAAGCCTGTGCGGCATCAATATGACCGTGCCGGTAACCGCCCTGGCCCTGACGGTTGACCCGGCCGCGCTGGGACTGGCTCCACCGGCCTTTGCCTTAAGCCTGCTCTGCTGCTGGTACATCGCCATGAGCATTTCTCCCTTGGTGCCCTTTGCCGCTGTGCTGGCCGAAACCGTGGCGTCCACCCCCCGGCAGGTCACCTGGCAGCAAAACCGGCGCTTTGCCCTGCTCATGTTCTTTCTGGCCCCGGCTTTCATCGTGCTGAGCAACAAAATGTTTTAAAGGGCCGCTCCCGGGCGGCCCCTGGTTTAAAATGTCACCTGTAATGGGAAACAATTTCTTCCTGTCTGCTCAGGCGATTGTCCAGCCTTTTGATATCATCCCACACCATGCGCAGTTCTCTTTTAATTTCGGACACATCATTCCTCAGCTTGCGCTGCCCCTGCTCCAGGCGCATCTGGCTCTGTTCGATGCGGTCCAGCCGGTCGTTAATCAGTTGTTGACCATCTTCCAATATTTGCTGTCTTTCTTCCAGAGCTTTCTGTCTTTCTTCCAGAGCTTTCTGTCTTTCTTCCAGAGCTTTCTGTCTTTCTTCC
>NZ_JBRAJI010000041.1:21267-25574 GCF_052744395.1 Desulfurispora sp.
AGAGCCTTTTGCCCTGCTTCTAATGCCTTTTGCCTTTCCTCCAGAGCCCTTTGCCCTTCTTCTAATGCCTTTTGCCTTTCCTCCAGAGCCCCCTGCCTCGCCAGCAGCGCCTTTTGCCCTTCTTCCAGACCGCCCACGCGCTGGTTGAGCAGTTGCAGTTCCCCGAGAATTTGCCGGAGCACTTCTTCCATAGAAATACACCCCCTTCCATTCCATCAAAGATAATTTACCACATATTAACTGCCAAAGAAACCATGCGATTTTAAAACCATATTCAATAAACTGCAGACAAACAACCCGACCGGGATTGCCTCTTGCCTCTCTTTATGGCAAAATATTTCCAGTTGGAAACTGTTGTCCACCGCTTCTGGGGAGGTACATCATGGACATTTTCTCCCACGGCCTGTGGGGCAGCCTGTGCTTTGGCCGCCACGCTGGTTACGGCACGGCTTTCCTTTGCGGCATGCTGCCCGATTTGCTGGCCTTCGGCCCGTACACCCTCTACCGGCTGGCCAGTCGGCAACCCTACTGGCAGCACGGCACCCCGCCGGCAGCAGAACACTTCCCGGCCTGGGTGCACTTCATCTACAACTGCACCCACAGCCTGCTGCTCAGCGGGCTGGTTTTTGCCGCCCTGTGGTTTTACAGCCGGCCCCTGGCCCTGGCTTTCCTGGCCTGGCCGCTGCACATCCTGCTGGACATCCCCACCCACAGCAGCAATTTTTTCCCCACCCGCTTCCTCTTTCCGCTGTCGGACGTGCATGTAAACGGCATCGTCTGGCACAATCGCTACATCTGGGGAGCCAACGCCCTGGCGCTGCTGCTGGCCTATCTGGTGTTCTGGGTGAGAAGGGGGGCGTAGGGCAATAAAGGCCCGGTAAAGGCTATTATCCTTTGACGTGCTTCCCTTCTCTATCCATCAAGGGCAGCCCTGCTGTATCCTGCCGGGCCAGCGGGAGGGTAACCGGGTCCTTGTTCTCAGAAGCATTGGTCCGGCCAGAGTTCTTTTTTACAAACCATTCCCGTCTCTTTTTGTTGCCCACAAACCATTCAAACTGGGGACGTTTGGGATCAAACCGGCGTGTGGGCCTTGGGTAGTGCACGGGCAATGCCGGCGGCGGGCCCAGCAGCGTCTTTAAGTCGGCCAGCACATCGGCCCACGCCTCCCCATATTGGCGGGCCATCTCTTCCAAAAACTGCTGTTTAAATTCCGCTATTTTTTTCCTGCCAAAATCTTGCCTGCCGGCACCGTTATCCGGAGAAGCCAGCCGGTCCGCCCAGCAGATCATCTCCAGCCGCTCCACCGTCAGTTGAATGGAACCAAAGCCCAATCCCCTTACCGCCGGGATGGACAGGCCGGGAAAACCAACCGGCCCTCTGCTCCAGAGTGCGGAAACTGGCAGGCAGAAGGCCGGGGCCGGAGGTTGTATTCGATTTAGGTTTAAGCACCAGGCTGAACTATAACCCGCGCCGTGCTCCGGGAGACTGTCCCGTTTAGAAAATATCGCCAGCCTCCAAAGGGGGGCTGCCGGGTGCAGCTATATGCATATTTTTACTTTAAGCCGGCTCTTCAGCAACAGTGCTTGTAATAGGGACAGGTTTCATAACACTGCTGTATCCCCGGGTCAATTGCTTCCTCCACCAGACGCATTTTGGCATCCCGTTCCTCTATGAACCACTGGCGCAGCTCATCATCAATGATGTGCAGATCTCTTTCCACGTTCAGACGGCCGTTTTTAAACCGGGCATAAACAATGCAGCCCAGATTGACCGGAAACTCGTACACGGCTTCCATAGCCAGAGCGTAGGCAGTGGTCTGCAGGCGGTGGAATTTTTTTCTTTCCCCGAATTTAAGCTCCATCACTATCTGTTCGGCCAGCAAGCAGGCATCCACATTCAGATGGGCGCTCAGGCCCAGAAATGTGCCGTTGATTTTCTGCTCCACCACCACCGGCACGGCCAGATTTACCAGGGAATCTTCATTAACATGTGGTTCTTTGACCAGTATTTCCTGTATCCGGGAAGCCAACCGCTGTCTTTCAAAGGCGGCTATAATACCGGCTTCTTCCAGCAGAGTGGGCACATCGGCTTCATTAACCGAAAAATCAGGCGGCTGGGCCGCTTCCGGCCCCTGCAGCAATTCCTGCAGGATTTCCCTGTGCCGACCCGCCCCCCGGGTATAGATAAGCCTCTTGGCCCGCACCAGTTCATCAGCCATCACCCGGTGCAAAAATTTTCCCCGCACCAGTGGCAAGGAAACTGCCGGCTGTACACCTGCCACCCGCCGCAGATAAAGGTCGCGATGGGTGGGGCAATACGCCCCGGCTACCTCGTAAGCGCCCAACTTCACTTCATAGGGTGCCAGCAGGGGAGGCTGGTGCCAGTTCCAGCCCCGCAATTCTTCAGCCACACCATAATGGCGGGCCCGCGGCACCAGGTGGCGTAACAGGTATTTCTTTTCCTCTTCAGTCAGAAAATACACCTTTCTACCTCACATCATTGCAGAAATTCTGATATTCGCAATCCACACAGCGGGCCACCTGACGCACCGCTGGCGGCATGATCTGTCTTTGTACCAGCAACCGGATCTTTTCCAGCAGTTGCCGCACATAATCCCGGGCCGACGATGTTATCTCCACCGGAACCACTTCCCCCCGGGGGTACAGCAACACAAAACCCAGTCTTACCGGAAGCCGGTACATTTCTTCCAGCAGCATGGCATAGGCCACCAGCTGGTACTTGTGGTTTAAAGAAAACCGATCCGCCATTTTGAACTCCACCGGGTAAACCTCCCGGCCAGCCAGCAGGTGCATGTCCAGGCGCCCTTCCAGCCCCAGCCGGGGAGAATGCAGGGGGGTATGAAAAACCCGCCGGGCACCGGCCAGCTGATAGCGCCCCGGCACCCGCCGCTTTTCCAGGCGATCCAGTTCCAGGTGGGCTTCCCGGCCATAGACCATCTTGCCCGTAGGGGCGACACGCACCGGGCAGACATAGGTAAAATAAATGATGCGCGGGCAGTAGATATACTGTTTGATGTCCGTAACCTTCAGCTTAATCATCTTCCGGCAGCTCCTGCCAGTTGCAGATGTTTTCCAAAAGGCGCAGATCCTTTTCGCACACTGGGAAAACCAGTATCTTGCCCCTTTTCCGTCCAAGAGTTTTTTTCAGTCGCAGTTTGAGCTCCTCCCGCCGGTTGTGGCCTAGCTCGCCAAAAAAGGCGCTGTACTGGACGTGCTCTAAGCCGTAACCCTTGCAGGCCTCCAGAATTTTGTTGCGCACCCGGTCTTCTTCAATGTCGTAAATCACAAAAGTTTTCATTTACTTACCACCCGGACACATAGGGCTTGTAGGAAGCTTCGCCCCGCAGAAAGGTGGCAATGCGCCGGGCTTGCAGCTGGATAATGCTCTCCAGGCGGTACTTTTTACCCCGGTACTTTTCACTGCCGGCTAGCCTCTCCCGAATGCGCCCGGAAAGCTCCCGGCGGGTGGACAGAGCCAGCCGTCCTTCCTCCATTTCCAGGGGCAATCCTTTATTGACCATGGCCACCACCACCCGGTCCACCGCCGCTTGACGAAATTCCTCCACAAAGTCATACACCAGCGATTCCTTGCCCGCCCGATCCACATGCAAAAAGCCAGCGTAGGGATCCAGCCCGGCCAGCAGCAAGCACTTTTCAATCTTCCACAGACATGATTTGTCCCCGCACATCCTCAATACACTGGCCGTCAATGGCCGCCAGTTCCTCCACCAGCGGCTCCATTCTGGCCAGCAACGACTGAATGCCGTCATACAGCTCGCCGTCCGCCGCTTTGCGATACTTGGCGAAATAGCGCAGGGTGTTAACCTGGTTTTTCAGCTTGCCAGTTATAAAGTGTTTTACTAGCTGCATTCCTCGCCGGTCTTTGTAGGCCTCATACTGGGCCCGCCGGGTGATCACCGTACCGGTCAAATAAGGGGAAACCAGCGTGGCGCAAGGTTTGCCATCGGCTGTCAGGAAACCGATGGATATACCCCGCTGGGCACACTCCACAATGCAATCGGTGGATATACTGGCCCCGCTGGTTTCAATGACCAGGCTGCGCAGGTTGTAAAAAGGCACCTCCAGCACAACGCGACCTTCTTTTTTTACCACCAGCCGTTCGGATTTTTTGCCCACAAAGGAGCCGTAATCGGCCACCACCACTTCGCCTGGTTGCTCCAGCATTTTCCCCTGGTTCAAAAAACTTAACAATTCCTGATACACTGTACCATTCATTATTAAGCGGCCTCCCCATGACCAGGCTTTCGCTCCTTTCCGGATTGGATT
>NZ_JBRAJI010000042.1:0-25184 GCF_052744395.1 Desulfurispora sp.
TTAACAATAAATTAATTTTAATATATTTATCAGAATTTTAAGTTTGCTCCCTTAATATCTCCCCACAGATTTTGCAGATCGGCACTGTGCAGGGCGCTGATGCACCTTTCGCGCAGTTCGGGATAGTTTTGCCGCAGCATGGTCACCAGTTGTTTCACTTCCTGTCGCTTGGTGTTTTTACTGGCCGGGCAGGGGTTCTCCAGCACCGGCACTCTGGCCAGGGCCGCAATCTCTACCACATACTCCTGGGGCAGATACACCAGGGGCCGGATCATGTACAGATCAGCCCGGTCCAGATAGGTGGTGGGCATAAAGGTGCGCAGCTGGCCGTTATAGAACAGGCTCATGAAAAAGGTATCCACCACATCGTCCAGGTGATGTCCCAGCGCCACTTTATTACAGCCCAGCTCCCGGGCTTTGTTGTTCAGGGCCCCCCGCCGCAAATTGGCGCAAAGGGCACAGGGATGCTTTTCCTGTCTGGTTTCAAAGACAACCTCGCCGATATCGGTCATCTGGTGAATGAAGGGCACCCCCAGACGGTCGCAGAAATCCTGCAGCGGCCCGGTATCCAGTCCAAAGCCCAGGTCCAGGAATATGCCGTAAAGCTGAAAATCCAGCGGTGCCGTGCGCCGCACCTGGTGCAGCAGGTACAGGAGCACGCCGCTGTCTTTGCCTCCCGACAGCCCCACGGCTACCCGGTCCCCGTCCTGCAACATCTGGAAGTTAACCATCGCCCGCTTCACTTTTCCCAACACATGTTTCAAAAAGCTTTTCTTCATCGGTTCTGCCGCCCTTTCCGCATTTTTTACCCCATCTAGCATAAAAAAAAAGCTGCCGGCTGACAACAGGTTGCCCCGTGGCATTTTTTAGATTGTTGTCCTGCCCGCTGCCGCACGGGCAGGACACCCGGCAAAGCCGTCGAATATTATAAAAAATAAAAAGATTGAAGCGGGTGATTTTCGTGAACTGGCTTATGCCCTTTGTATTGAGCGCCCTGGCGCTGCTGCTGACCGGGTATCTGGTGCCCGGCATACACTTTACCGGCATCGGCGCCGCCCTGGTGGCGGCGGTAGTCCTGGCAGTGGTCAACACCCTGCTCCGGCCTCTGCTGCTCGTCCTCACCCTGCCCCTTTCTTTCCTGACTCTGGGTATTTTTGTGCTGGTGATCAACGGTATTTGCTTTGCCCTTACTGCCGCCCTGGTACCAGGCTTTCAGATACACGGCTTTGGCAGCGCTTTCTGGGGAGCGCTCACCAACGGCATCCTCAACTGGCTGATCCAGACCCTATTCTGGAAGCGGGGTGAATAACTGGTGGATTATATTCCCTGTCCGCCGGAAATTGCCGAGATCATTGCCGAAAACGACTACGAGGCGATTATTTTCGTTGACCAAAGCGGCATCATCCGCTGGATCAACAAAGGCTATACCGACTTCATCCAGTTAACCCAGCAGGACTGCATCGGCAGGTTTGTCAAGGACATTTTCCCCCAGAGCAAACTGCTGGAAGTCATGCAGTCCGGCAAGCCCCAGTATGGTGATTTTTGGGAACTGGGCGGCCAGCAGCTCATCGTGCACCGCTGGCCCATTTACCGCAACGGGGAACTGGTAGGCTGCCTGGGCAAGAGCGTCTTCCGCGACCAGCTGGAGCTGGCCAAAAAATTTGTGCACCGCCTGCAGAAACTGGAAAAAGAGCTGCACGGCTACCGGAATGCCCTGGCCCGGGAGAGCCGGGCCAAGTACACCACCGAGCAGATCATCGGCCGGAGCGAAAAAATAGCCCGTCTGCGAGCCAAAATACTGCGCATTGCCCGCACTACCTCCACAGTGCTGATCACCGGCGAGAGCGGCACGGGCAAAGAACTGATTGCCCACGCCATTCACAACGCCTCCGACCGCAGCCACATGCCCTTTGTGCGGGTCAACTGCACCACCATCCCGGAGGAATTGCTGGAATCCGAACTTTTCGGCTACGAGGAAGGCGCCTTCACCGGGGCCCGCAAAGGGGGAAAACTGGGCAAATTCGAACTGGCCCAGGGCGGCACCATTTTTCTGGATGAAATAGGCGACATCAGCCGCACCATGCAGGCCAAACTGTTGCGGGTGCTCCAGGAGAGGGAAATTGAACGGGTGGGCGGTACTCATTCCATCAGCGTCAATGTCCGGGTAATTGCCGCCACCAACCGCAACCTGGAAGAAATGATCCGCCACCAACTTTTCCGGGAAGATCTGTATTACCGGCTGAATGTGGTGCTGCTCCAGCCACCGCCCCTGCGGGAGAGAAAAGAAGACATCCCCCTGCTGGCCGAGCACCTGCTGCGCAAAATCTGCCACCGGCTGGCGACGCCGGAAAAAACCCTGCGCCCCGAAGTAATCGGACTATTTCAAAACTATGACTGGCCCGGCAATGTGCGCGAACTGGAGAACATGCTGGAGCAGGCGGTCAACCTTTCCGACGCTGCTGTACTGACGCCGCTGGACTTTCCGGCTCTCCTGCGCCGCATTTCTTTGCGCAACAGGAAGGAACAAAGACCCCTGGCCGAAGCGCTGGCCACAGCCGAAAAGGACATTCTGGTCAATACCCTGCTGCAAACCGGCAATAACAAAAAAGAGGCCGCCCGCCTGCTGGGCATCCACCGTTCGGTGCTCTACCGCAAACTGGCCCGGTACAACTTACTGTGAGCGGCAAGCATGTTTCCCCTCCCTGCGGGAGACACCCTGTGTCTCGTTAATGCAACACACCCTAACCCAGTGCCGGGGCAGTTTTAACGGATCTGCCGGGCGGCGCGTCCCGCTAACAGGACATGACATAAAAATTATATTAAATACATTTAGCGACATTATTCTGTATCTATTGATATGCCTGAATTTTTTATTTTTAGAATAGTCACTCGCATCAGGCATTGTTTTTGCTGTACCTCCTGTCGGCCAGGTTTTCTGCACCAGAAGGAGGTTTTATTGTGCGCACCTACATGGAAGAATACAAATCCAAATTGCTAACCGCCGACGAAGCGGTCAAGCTAATCAAATCCGATACCTGGATTGATTATGGTACTTTTATGGGCCAGGTGGTCGAGCTGGACAAGGCGCTGGCCAAACGCAAGGATGAACTGCGCAATGTCCGAATCCGTTCGGCGGCCCGGGTGATGGGTCCCCCGGCTGTATGCATGGCCGACCCGACCAAAGAACATTTCATTTATAACAGCGGTCACTTTACCGTGATTGACCGCCGTCTGGGCGACTACGGCCTGGATTACTACATCCCGCTGCTTTTCCGGGATATTGAAAGCTATTACCAGTATGTCGAGCACCCCGATGTAGCTATGATTGCGGTCAGTCCCATGGACAAGCACGGTTTCTTCAACTTTGGCCTGAACAATGTATACAGCTATGCTACCCTGAAAAAAGCCCAAACCGTCATTGTAGAAGTCAACCCCCATATGCCCTACGTCTACGGCGGCCACGGGGAATGCATCCACATATCCGAAGTGAACTATATTGTGGAAGCCAACTGGCCACTTTTGCCCATTCCCGACCTGCCGCCCAGCGATGTGGATAAAAAGATTGCCGAGCTGATCCTGCCCCACATTGAAGACGGCAGCTGTATCCAACTCGGTATCGGAGCCCTGCCCAACTTCCTGGGCAAAATCATTGCCGAATCCGATTTGAAGGATCTGGGCGTGCACAGCGAAATGCTCTGCGACTCCTTCGTGGATATGTACGAGAGTGGACGCATCACCGGGCGCCGGAAAAACATCGACAAGGGCAAAATGGTATTCACCTTTGCCCTGGGCAGCCAGAAGCTGTACGAGTTCATTGACCACAACCCGGTGGTGGCCTCTTACCCGGTAGCCTACACCAATACACCGCACATCATTGCCCAGAACGACAAAGTGGTCTCCATCAACAACGCGCTGGAAGTAGACCTGTTCGGCCAGGTAGCCGCCGAATCTTCCGGCCCGCGCCATATCAGCGGTACCGGCGGCCAGGTAGACTTCATCGAAGGAGCCGCGCTCTCACGGGGTGGTAAAGCCTTCATCGCTCTGCAGTCCACCTATACGGACAAAAACGGTGAACTCAAATCGCGCATCCGCCCCACCCTGGAGCCGGGAACCATCGTCACCACCACGCGCAGCACGGTGATGTACCTGGTCACCGAATACGGTGTAACCTGCCTGCGCGGCATGAGCACCTGGGAGCGGGCCGAGGCCCTGATTAACCTGGCCCACCCCAAATTCCGGGAGGAGCTGATCCGGGAGGCCCAGCGCATGAACGTCTGGACCCCTTCCAACAAACGCCCCACTGTAGCCCAGGCCGCAATCTAACCGGTCAACAACAAAAAAACACCGGAAAGCATCCTCGAGGTGCTTTTCCGGTGTTGATCATTTTGAGGAGGCATGTATTGTGGTAGCTGCAAAACGATCTTACCACAGATGCGGCTGCCCGAACAATACAAAGCCTTTACCAGCAAAGGAAGCCGGCTAGCAATGTGGTAGAAAAAGGTGAAAGGCGCTGCCCTGTCCGGCCACGCTCTGCACAACCAGGCCAGCCCGGTGCATTTCGGCAATCCAGCGGGCTATCGCCAGACCCAGACCGGTACCGCTGATACCACGCACATGCCGGCTGCGGTAAAAGCGCTCAAAAATCTGGGGCAGATCCTCGGCCGGAATACCCATCCCGCTATCCTGCACACTGATGGCCACACAGGTTCCCGCCGGCAGCTGGCCCGCCCGGCAGGATGTCGCCACCGGCCACTCCGCCAGCACCACAGCGGCCTCTGGCACCACCCGGGCCACAAGCCGGACCTGACCACCGGGCGGAGTGTACTTAAAAGCGTTCTCCAGCAGAATCAGCAATAATTGTTTCAGCAGCGCCGGATTACCCTCTACACAGGTTTCCGCCGGCAGGAACTGGATGTCGGCGGCAAAACCCACTTTTTCAGCGATGATCTGGGCACTGCGGGCCACATCGGACAGTAGTTCGGATAACTCCAATGGGGACATCTGCACCTCCTGCCCGGCATCGGCCCGGGCCAGGGTGAGCAGTTCACTGACCATGTCGCTGAGGCGCTGTGCTTCGGCGGCAATATCGGTCAGCGCCTCCCGCATCAGCAGTTTGTCGCATTCCCCCATCTTCAACAGCAGCTCCGCATTGCCCCGGATGGTGGTGAGCGGTGTGCGCAGTTCGTGTGAAGCATCGGCGATAAAACGGCGCTGGGCCTCGTTGGTTTCCTCCAGCCGGCGGTAAGCCTGGGCCATGCGGTTGAACAGATCATTCAGGGTTTCGGTCAGGCGGCCCAGCTCATCCGGCGGCCCCCGGTATTCGATCCGCCTGGCCAGATCACTGCCGCTCTTGATGGCCGCCGCCGCCCGGATGATCCGCTCCACGGGAGCAAAGGCGGCCCGGGCCAGCGTCCAGCCCAGCAAAGCAGCACAGAGCAGCATCACCAGCCCAATCAGGGTAAGCAATATACGCAACCTGAGCAGCACCGCCTGCACCTGGGATAAAGACTGTCCCACTTGTAATATACCGGCCAGCCGGTCCCCGACAAACAACGGCTGATTGTACACCCTGAGCCTCTGGCGCCCCGCCTGCACGGTTTCCAGAAAACATTTGCCTTCCCGGGCCAGGGTGAGCGTCTCTTCGCTCAGCGGAAGCGACTGCATGCCCAGGTTGCTGGAATGAGCCACCAGGCGGCCGTTGTTGTCCACCACCTGCAGATACACCCCGGGGGTGGCAAACACGTCCACGTCGGGCAGAATGATTTTTTGCAAGGAAAACAGCTGGCTGTCTGAAACCCGGATCTGCCTGGTGACCGTATCAGCCCGGCTGTACAGGTTCCGGTCAATCTCGCTGCTCAGGGCCCGGTACATGGTAAAATAGACCACCAGGCCGAATAGGGCCAGCGTTAGCCCCAGCACCAGTGAATACAACAGGGTCAGCCTCAGTCTTACCGACAAATGCAGCAGCCCCTTCGCCAATCAAGTTATTTCCCGCAGCACATAGCCCACTCCGCGCACAGTGTGAATGAGCCTGGGTTCACCCTTTTCCTCCAGCTTCTGGCGCAGCATGCCGATGTACACTTCCAGCACATTGGATTCTCCCGAATAATCGTAACCCCAGATGCGGTCCATAATCATGTCCCGTCCCAGCACCCGGCGGGGATTTTCCATAAACAGCTTGAGCAGATCAAACTCCTTGGCCGTCAGGCCAAATGTTCTCTCGCCGCGCCGGGCCTCCCGGCTGTCCAAATCCAGAATCAAATCGGCGAACTTCAGCCTTCGGCCAGCCTCCTCCAGCTGCTTGCTGCGGCGCAGCATGGCATGCACCCGGGCCAGCAGTTCCTCCAGGGCGAAAGGTTTGACCAGATAGTCGTCGGCGCCCAGGTTAAGGCCCTTGACCCGGTCGGCCACCTCATCCCTGGCCGTGAGCATCAAGATGGGCACAGTGCTGTGCTGGCGCAGCTGACGGCAGACCTCCCAGCCGTCCAGACCGGGTAACATAATATCCAGCACGATCAGATCGGGGGCCTCCTGCAGCGCCATGTCCACCCCTTCCTGACCGGAAGCCGCCGTGATCACCTCGTATCCCTCGAAAGTAAGGGCCCGGCGCAACAAGGCCGTAATTTTGGGATCATCATCAATAACCAGTACGCGCATGCGCTCTCGCCACCTGTTCCGGAAATAAACCTGCCCTCACCCGGCAGGGCCGTGCAGAACGACAACCATTTCTATTTTACAACAAAGCGGCCTTCCCCCAAAGAGCATCTTTGAGAGAAGACCATCCCACAGCAGAGCTATTGATTGCTGCTGTTTTTATCACCAATCACCACCGGCACCAGCAGGTATTTGCCGTTGCGGTAGACCAGAATGTTCACTTTCTGTCCCACCTGCAGCTTTTCCACCTTTGCCGTCAGGGCGCCGGTATCGCTGACCTTTTGTTTATCAATCTCCAGAATTACGTCATACTGTTCCAGCCCGGCCTTGTAGGCGGGGCCCCCGTCCACCAGCGAGGTGATCAACACCCCCTCCGGTTTGCTCAAACCCAAACTGCTGGCAATGTCCTGAGTCACCGACTGGATGTACACGCCCAGCCACGGCCGTAGAAGTTTGCCTTTGGTGATCAAAGTATCCAGAACCGGCTTAACCGTGCTGGTGGGAATGGCAAATCCGATCCCCTGGGCCGCCGCATTGACCGCCGTATTGATGCCAATTACTTCCCCGTTCAGGTTGAGCAGCGGACCGCCGCTGTTGCCCGGGTTGATGGAAGCATCGGTCTGCAGCAGGTTCTTGTAATTCCTGTCCTGCACACTGACCGGCCGGCCCTTGGCGCTGATCACACCCACGGTCACAGTGTGGTCCAGTCCGTGCGGGTTACCAATAGCAATGGCCCACTCGCCCACCCGCACCTTGTCCGAATCGCCCAGCGCCAGGAAGGGCAGGTTGTTGCCGGCATCCACCTTGAGAACGGCCAGATCCAGGTCGTGGTCGGCCCCCACGATCCGCGCTTTATAGGGCTTGTCATGCCCCACAATGGTCACCTGAATCTGATCCGCCCCGCTCACCACATGCTCGTTGGTCAGGATGTAACCGTCCCGGCTGATGATAAAACCCGAACCCATGCCGCGCACCACTTCGGTCCGTCTGTCAAAAGGCAACCGTCCACCGAAAAACTCCCGGAAAAAGGGATCGTTGAAAAACGGGTCGTAGTTCAAGCGGGTCTTTTTCTCGGCCGCGGTTTCAATCAGCACTACGGCCGGACTGGTACGCTGCACAATGTCGGGAATCACATTGTGGCCCACGGGCACCGTAACCGCGGGAGACTGGGCCGGAGTGCTCTCCTGCTGGGCCTGGGACGGTAAAATGGGCACCAGGTAAAAAGCTCCCGCAGTCAGCAACACCCCGATCACAAACGCCGCCAGCACCAATAGACCAATCTTTCGGGAACCCTGTTCATTCACTTCTCCCACACCCCCGGATAAGTCCTGTTTTGTATTTTTTAATTTAGCTAATTTATCTTAAAACAACCTGAAATACGGTTATTTTTTTTCTCATCCCCGGGATGTTCATCTGTGATCAATGTAAAAATAACACAAGCAACACCCGCGCACAAGCAGTGTGCGCCGGCACAGGCCGGCGCACACTGCTTTACAGGGGTATTGTTGAGGGAGCTTGGCTAATTTAATGTGGCGATAAGCCGGTTTAAGCGCTGCGATAGAGCTTGGTAATGACAAACTCACGGTGTCCCAGAGCCTCGGCTGCCGTCAGACGGCCGTTGCAGGTACGCAGCAGCATATCCAGCAGCATCTGGCCGGCCTGATCCAGATTCATTTCCCGCCGCAGCAGGCCGCTGACATCAACATCAATGTGCTCGGCCATGGTGCTAACGGTAAGCGGGTTGGCCGACAGTTTAATCACCGGAATAATGGGGTTGCCGATGATGTTGCCCTGGCCGGTGGGGAAGAAGTGGCAGACCGACCCGGCGGCGGCCCACAGGGTGACAGCTTCCGCTGCCGCCGAGGAAGTATCCATGAACCACAGACCCTTGCCGGCAGGCGCTTCGGCCGGCTTAAGCACCCCGACATATTTGCATTTGCCGATTTTCTGGATATTGCCCAGAGCCTTTTCCTCAATAGTGGTCAGGCCGCCGGCAATGTTGCCCTTGGTGGGCTGGGAACCCGACAGATCCACACCCTGGCTGAGAATAAAGTCGTTGTATTCTTTCCAGGTTTGATAGAAAGCTTCGCCTACTTCGGGAGTAGCTGCCTGGGCCTTGACAATGTGCTCACCGCCGGTGATTTCAGAAGTTTCCCCAAACATGACCGTCGCATCGGCAGCTACCAGTCTTTCTACCGCCTTGCCCACGGTGGGGTTGGCTGCCAGGCCCGAGGTGGTATCGGATTCACCGCACTTTATAGAAACAACCAGTTCGTCAACTGTGCAGTCAACTTTTTGCAGTTCGCTGGCCCACTGGACAAACTCCTTGGCCTTGCGGGAGGCCATTTCAATGGTCTTCAGGTCACCATTTCTTTCAATGGAGAAACCGGCTACCGGCTTGCCTGTTTTAGCAATGCCTTCCACAATAATGTTGGTCCATTCCGGTTCAATACCAATGACCACTACTGCCGCCACATTGGGGTTGGCGCCCATGCCAATCAGTGTGCGGAAGGTCAATTCCAGATCTTCACCGAACTGCAGGCGGCCGTAAGCGTGGGGCAGAGCCAGAGTGCCCTTGATGTTGTTGGCCACCGCTTCACAGGCGGCATTGGAGAGGTCATCCAGAGGTAAAATGACCACGTGGTTGCGAATGCCTACACGGCCGTTTTCTCTTCTATAAGCTTTAAATGTCGGGAAAGTCATTTTTACCACCTCGCAGTTTTTAAGTTGTGAATGTGCACGTGCTCACCGACTTTGATGTCCTGGGTAGTAATCCCGATGGGAACATTGTACTTGATGATTTGCTCGCCCTGTTTCACAGGCACCAGAGCAATTTTATGTCCCAGGGGAATATCGCTGACTGCCTGCACTGTAATAGTGCTGTCATCGGCCATTACCCATCCCTCAACCATTTCGCCGGCCTTGATGTCGGTTACGGCCACGCCGACCGAGTCCTCTTTCTCGTGCACAATGAACCTGGTCATGCCCCAGTTCCTCCTTTGAGTATGAATGGTTATTACTGACTGATTGGTTGCCATATGATAACTTCTATTAGGTATGTGGTAATACCTTTAATAAAATATTACTGCCATCTCGTTTATCTGTCAACAGGTATTGTACTTTTTCTTAAAGTATTTTCTTTCACTGGTTACCCTGATTGGCTGTTTTCTCTCTCTCAACACTATACGTCCAATCTGGCCACACCCAGCTGCTCGGCCAGGCGGTCGAAATCGGCCTGCAGCACGTCGGACACCGGAATGCCCTGCTGCCGGCGCTGGCTGGCTTTGATGGCCCTTCTTTCGCCCGGAATGTATATTCTATCAAACCCGGCCGCCAGAGGTACGGACTTGATCTCATCAATCATCTGCTGCATGCGAGCGGTAAACTGCTCCACAGGCATGAGGCGCGCAATGTCTATGGCCAGAAAACTGTGCCCGATGTTCACCGGCTCCAGGCTATCATCATACATCCAGCCCACCTGGGGTCCGAATGCCGCTCCAGTAATGATACCCGACATTACCTCCACCGCCAGAGCCAGAGCATAGCCCTTGGCGCCGGCCATGGGCAGCACAGCCCCCTCCAGGGCTTTTTTAGCATCGGTGGTCGGATTGCCCTCGCTGTCAATGGCCCATCCTTCCGGTATGGGACGCCCTTCTTTGGCCGCCAGGATAATGTTTCCCCGGGCCACTGTGCTGGACGACATATCCACCACTACCGGCAAATTCTGACCAGGGAAGGCAAAGGCAATGGGGTTGGTACCGAAGTAAGCCTTGCGCCCGCCCCAGGGCGGAATACCGGGGGGAGTGTTGGTAAAGGCCATGCCCACCATGCCCTGTTCGGCCGCCATTTTGCAAAAATATGACGACGCACCATAGTGATTGCTGTGTTTAACCGCCACAAAACCCATGCCGCTTTCCCGGGCCAGATCAATGGCCACCTGCATGGCCCGCACGCCCACCAGCTGACCCAATCCGTTGTTGCCATCCACATTGGCCAGCGCCGGAGCAACCCGCTCCACTTTGATATTTGGCTGCTTGTTAATCCGGCCGTTTAAAAGGCGGGAAACATAGATGGGCAGGCGGCTGATGCCGTGGGTATCCAGGCCCTCCAGACTGGCATCCACCAGCACATCGGCGACAATTTGCGCTTCCGGACGTGGCACGCCGGCAGCCGCAAATATCTCCACACAAAACTGCTGTACTTTTTCCACTGCTACTGTTCTGGACATTTATTCACCCTCCCCTTTACCGTACCAGACAGCAGGAAGGTCTGCCTTGCAAAACTTTAACCACTTCTTCCGCCACCAGCACCGAAGTCTTGACCTGCGCTTCTTCGGTCAAACCGGCAATGTGGGGGGAGAACAACACGTTCTCCAGTTCCAGCAGCGGAGAAGCGGCAGGCGGTTCCTGAGCAAACACGTCCAGCGCGGCACCGGCCAGGCGTTTGTTTTTCAATGCCTCATAAAGGGCATCCTCATCAATTATGCCCCCGCGCGCCGAATTGATAATGTAAGCGGTAGGTTTCATCAGCTGCAGGCGCTCCCTGTTCAACAGATTGCGGGTGGCTGGCGTCAGAGGTACATGCAGGCTTAAGAAATCGGCCTGCTGCAGTACTTCTTCCAGCGCTGCCATTTGCACGCCGGCATCGCTGATGGCCAGTTCGTACGGTGCCAGGTAGGGATCGTAACCAATCACTTTCATTCCCAGCGCCCGAGCCCGGAAAGCCAGCCGGGTGCCGATCTCGCCAATACCCAGCAGCCCCAAAGTTTTGCCGTAAATTTCATCGCCGGTAAAAAGTTTGCGGTTCCAGTTGCCCTGCTTAACATCCAGTGTGGCCAGATGCAACCGGCGGGCAAAAGTAAAGATAGCTGCCAGCACATACTCGGCCACCGAGATGGCATTGGCATTTTTGGCAAAGACCACCGGAATATTCAGTTCCTTTGCCGCCGCCACATCAATGTTGTCCAGCCCCACGCCGAGACGGCCAATTACTTTCAGGTTGGGGCAAGCCTGCATTAATTCCCTGGTTACCCGGGTCTGGTTGCGGACAATCAGCGCAGCGGCCCCGGATATTTTATTGGCCAGTTCCGGGTCCTTCCACAACGCCGGATCGTACACTACCTCTCCCAGTTGGGACAGCACATCCAGCCCCTGGGGCCAGATCAACTCGGTAACTACAACCTGCACTGTATTCCACCTCATCCTGAAGAAGTTTAACTGCGGCGGGTTAATTACCCGCTCCTATGGCTTTATAACATGCCACCCGGTTTTTAATTTAAAACACCTTATACACAGCAGCGCAATCTTCCTGTCCCAGACCCTGTTCCTGCGCTTTTACATAATAATCGCGGGCCAAACGGCAAAAGTCCACACTGGCACCCCAGTTTTCGGCCATGTTTACCCCCAGGCGCACATCCTTCAGGGCCAGATCCACTGCAAAACGCGGCGCAAAGTCATTGTTCAGAATCCAGGGACCGCGCACCTGTAGCTGGAAGGAATTGGCGCCAGTGTCCTTGAGCAGTTCCTGAAGCAGCGCCGGATCAATACCGGCTTTCTCCCCAATCCGCAGACACTCGCCCAGCACGGCCAGGTTGGTCATGCCAATCAGGTTGCTGAGAATTTTAAAGGCAGTGGACTGTTCTACATCTCCCACATAGTAGACCGGGTTACCAATTTTTTGCAGTACGGGCAGCCACTGCTCATAAACCTCTTTTTTGCCCCCGGCAAAGATGGGCTCGCTGGCTTCCTCGGCCTGAGCCGGTCCTTTGCCCAGCGGGCAGGCCAGGAATTTCAGACCGGCCGCATAGGCAGCATCGGCCAGCTGACGGGCGGTCTGGGGATCAATGGTGCTGACATCAATTAATGTAGCCCCTTTTTTCATCACTTTATACAGACCGTTGTCGCCCAGCAACAAATTTAACAGGTCAGCCGGCATGGGCAGGCTGGTAAACAGCGCATCTACATCCTGGGCCGCGTCGGCTGCTGAAGCTGCCGCCCGGCCACCCAGAGCTACGCATTTCTCCACGGCCGCGGCACTCAGGTCATAGACTTTTACATCATAACCGGAGCGAATCAAATTGCGGGCCAGACCGCCGCCCATTTTACCCAGACCAATAAAACCAAAAGTTGCCATTTTAAACACCCTCTCCTTTATTGTTGATTTTCATTTTGCGCTTGGGCACAGGCATTTGTTTATGTCAACCAGATAACCGGTTAACAGCAATGGCTACTCTCAGTGTACCCCCAGCAATTTGGGTAAAAAGAGGGGGATTTGCGGGAAACGAATCACCAGCAGAATACAAATTACTACAGCTATCACATAGGGGAAAGCGGCCCGGGCCATTTTTTCCAGAGAAAGGTTGGTTAGACTCATGGCCACAAACAGGTTTACCCCCAGAGGCGGCGTCAGCATGGCCACCTCATTGGTCATCACCAGAAAGATGCCGAAGTGCACCGGATCAATGCCCAGCTTGGTGATCAGGGGCAGCACCACCGGCGTGATAATCACAATGGTGGCCAGGGTTTCCATAAACATGCCCAGCAGGAACAGGAAGGCGGCAATCAGCAGCATCACCACAAAGGGATCGGTGCTCAGGGCAAGCATGGCTTCGGCCAGCCGCTGCGGCACCTGGTACATGGTCACAAAGCGGCCAAAAAGCACCGACACCCCCACCACAATCAACACTGTGCCGGTAGTCGTATTGGTCATTTTAATGGCTTCCCAGATATCGGGCAATTTGATCTTCTTGTTAATGACCGTCCCCACCAGCAGGGCGTAGAAAACTGCCACCATGGAGGCTTCCACCGGGGTAAAAATACCGGCGTAAATCCCTCCCAGGATGACCACCGGCGCCAGCAAAGCCCAGATATTGCGACCCACAATGCGCAATGCCTCACCCAGAGTGTACTTTTCTTCAATACCCTGATAGCCGCGCCGGCGGGCAAAAATGTAGGCCGTGATCATCAGCGCCACCCCAACCATGGCTCCGGGGATAAATCCGGCCATGAACAGGCTGGCAATGGATACATTGCCCACCACACCGTAAACAATCATGGGATTGCTGGGGGGAATGAGAATACCCAGCGTCCCGCCCGTGGCACAAACACCGGCAGCATAGTCCTTGTCATAGCCCCGGCGAACCATGGAGGGAATCATCAACGCCCCCATGGCTGCCACCGTACTGGGCCCGGAACCAATCATGGCCGCAAAGAACATACATCCAATGATGGTCACAATAGCCAGACCGCCCCGCACCCGGCCTACAAACAAGGTGGCCACTTCCACAATTTGCTGGGACATGCCGCCCTTTTCCATCAGAGCACCGGCCAGAATAAAGGCGGGCACGGCCAGCAGGGGAAACATTTCGGCCAGCTTATAAAGATCCAGAGGGATAATGGATAAAGGGATATTGGTTAAAGTTAATGCCAGGAAGGTGGCCATACCCAGAGAGACAAACACGGGTACACCCAGCAGCAGCATGCCAAATAAAATTAGCCATATCATCCAGTCAACAGACATCAGATCTCACCCCCCTCACTGGCCAGTTTATCCAGCTGGCCGGTTCTAGCCAGCTCAATATAGTGCTGAATCAGCCGGATGGTCTGAAGCAGAAAACCCAGCGGAATGACCAGGAAAATATATTTCAAGTTCCAGCCCAGCACGGCCGAAATCAGCGGTTGTTTGCCCATAGAGGCAAAGAGCTTAAAGCCCTGATAAATGACCACTGCATTGAAAAACACCCAGACCAGGTCAGCTAGCATAATAAAATATTTACGCCAGGCCAGGGGGAAAATCTTGAGCTGAGCCGTCACCCGCACATGCCGCCCCTGTTTGGCTGTGAGAGCAGTAGCCAGGTACACGGCGATCATAAAAGAGAAGCGGGCCAGTTCTTCAGCCGAAGCTATAGCTTTGCCGAAAAAGTAGCGGGCAATCACCTGGCTAAACATGAGCACAATCATGGTTACCAGGCAAAATCCAGCCAGGATTTCCTCCAGGTTATTCAGTAGCCAGAGCAAGCGCTTGCTCATACAGGCACCTTCCCTTCAGCCAGGCACACCACAGGCCGTGGCGTAGCGGGCACGCCAACATTTTAGTACTGGTCGTGCCCGCTTCGGCCTGGCAACAGAACTTGATAGAATTATTTGGGCATTTCCCGACCCAAAATTTGCATGGCTTTGGCCAGAATTTCGGTTCCACCTATCTTGCTGTAGAACTGCGGCCAGGTAGCCATGGCCCGCTTTTGCCATTCATCCTCATCTTTGGGCGCACCCAGATATTGCATACCGTTCTTCTTCAGATTTTCCAGGGCATCGTTTTCCAGTTTCTGGATGAATTCCCGCTCGGCCAGAGCGGTTTCCTTACCGGCCTTGATCAGAGCATCACGCACATCGGCCGGCAAGCTCTGCAGCCATTTTTCCTGTACCACTACAGGCCCAATCCACATTTTGTAGTGGATATCAGTGATGTACTTTTGCTTGGCTTCATAGAACTTCATGGAGTTGTTTACCGTGTGGGGGTTTTCCTGGCCATCCACTACCCCCTGCTGCAGAGCGTTAAAGGTTTCGTCCCAGGCAATGGGTACGGGCTCGCAACCCCAGGCCTTGAATGCGCCAATCATCATCGGGTTCTGGGGCACGCGGATCTTCAGACCCTTCAGGTCATCCAGGGTCTGCACCGGCTTTTTGCTGTTGGTGAGCACACGAAAGCCCTGATCAAACCAGATTAGCGCCCGGGTGCCCGATTCTTCAATCATTTTCTTATTCAGATCATCCCAGATCCCATCAATCACCTTGTAAGCCTCTTCCCGGCTCTTGAACAGGTAGGGCAGATCGTAGACGCCCACTGAAGGAGCAAACACTGCCGCGTTGTTGCCGGCCAGGGAGGTGGCCTGTACTACACCGTTCTGCACATCCTGAAAGCCGCGCTGTTCACTGCCCAGCTGACCGCCGGGGAAAATCTGCACTTCCACCTTGCCTTCGGTGTATTTTTCAGCCAGCTCCTTGAACTTGAGGGCCACCCACTGGTGCGGGTCGGAGGGATCGGTGCCCACGCCGTGGGTGTACTTGATCACTATCTTTTCATTCTTGCCCGCCTCTCCGGTTGCGCCACCTTTACCGGCATCTCCACAGCCGCTGACCAGAAGCATGGCCATAACCAGCACCATCACCAACAACCCGGCGATTTTTTTCATTTTTACAACCTCCTTCTTTCTTTATCATTACAGATCAAAGTGACTTAATCCATGGCCGCCCGGTAAATATGCAATAGATCTTCCGCTTCCAAACTGCGGGGACAGGTATCTTCCATACCGGCAGACATTGCGCTGCGCACCAGGGCAGACAGGGTATCCTCGGCCACGCCGATCTGGCGCAGACTGGACGGCAGGCCAATAATCCTGCCCAGTTCTCGGACGGCCTGCACCGCCTGTCTGGCCCGCGCGTACGCCGATAATCGTTCTGCACACCGCCGGCCCATAGCCCGGGCCACATCCGCCAACCTGTCCAGACATCCGATGAGGTAAAATTCCATCACTGCTGGCAAGAGCAATGCATTGGCCATGCCATGCGGAACCTGATAGTGGCAGGACAGGGCATCAGCCATGGCGTGCACCGGTGTCAGGCGGTTGCCCTGATAGGCCATGGCCGCCATTACACTGGCCTGCTGCATCTCCCGAGCAGCCTGCATGTTCCCTCCCCGGGCTACCAGCGCCGGCAAATAGTGGGCAATCAAGCTGATAGCCTCCAGGGCCAAGGCTCGAGTAATGGCTGCAGCATCTGTGCTGACATAGGCCTCCACAGCATGGGTGAGAGCATCCATACCGGTAGCGGCAGCCACCCGCGGCGGCACTGTGCTTAGCAAAACCGGATCCAGAACAACTATTTCCGGAAAAAGTAGCCGGCTGTAGATCAGCCTCTTGCAGCGTGCCTGCGGATCGGTAAGCACACAGGCCCCGGTTACTTCACTTCCCGAACCCGCCGTGGTAGGTACGGCAATGACCGGTATGGCGGGCTTATTAATTTTGTCCAGTCCCTCATACCGGGCCAGCGGACCAGCATTGGCCGATAAAATGGCCACCGCCTTGGCCGTGTCAATCGAGCTTCCCCCGCCCAGCGCCAACACCGCATCATGGGCACAGTGGACAAACACCCTGTGGGCAGCCTGAACATCCTCTTCTCCGGGGTCGGTCTGCACACCGGTAAACAATGTATGGTCGATGCTCGCCCTGCGCAGGTAACCGGTCAACAGATCGACCAGACCCACATTTTTAATGAACGGGTCGGTGACCACAAAGACACTTCCAATACCCAGAGACTTGAGCTCATCTCCCAGACCGGCCAGTGCATGCTCTCCCATGAGCAATCTGGTCCGCAATTGAAATAAATGCATACCTCCTTCCCAACACCCCCTTTTCTTTTAAATTTTATTTTGCCCCACCCGATTGGGATGGGTGACAAATAAAAAGGCCTGGCCTGCAAAAGCCGCATAAAAAATACGGCTCTTACAAGTCAGGCCCGATCTGCTTTGGATGTACGGCAAAGCGTTGCTAACGGTCTGCCGTACAGGCAAGATCAGCTAACTTCGGGACTGGTAAGTCAGGTTGTAGCCACCAAAGGTTTTTCCCTTTTGATTTTCCGGCTTACCAGGCTCATGGCGTTTCGCTTTTAAATTTTTGTATTTGTTATGAGCATCCTTTAAAGCGGTAATCAGGGTCTTCTGGGGCAGGGCACAATAGTAATCATTGATGTCGTGAATAATCACTTCCAGCTCTTTGATGGCGTTGCGCCCCACCAGCAGGCTGCGCACAAAGTTGCGTCCCAGTTCGGTAACCAGTGTGCAGGAAGCTTCTTCAATTATATCGGTTTCCAGGTTGATCACCAGCTCAACCGCAAACACCTCGTACAAACTGCCTACCGTAGAACGCTCTGGGGAACGGGCATTTCCAGTCACATAAACGCAACCTGTAAATGTGTTCATGTTGCGTCCCCCGTACTTGTACTATAAATTAACAAATTTACAAACACTTTAGTATAAAATAACATGTCCTCTAGCTGACTGTCAATCGCATTTTAATCATTGGCACACTTTGTCATGTATGCCTGAATTCAATACATCCTCAAAATACCAGCCATTTTCAAAGCAGGTGACAGGCTGCAAAGTGTTCCGGACTTACTTCCCGCCAGGCCGGTACTTCCTGACTGCACCGGGCTGTCGCCTCCGGGCAGCGCGTATGGAAAAGGCACCCCGGTGGCGGATTCAGCGGGCTGGGAATGTCACCCGGCAGAATAATGCGCTCTTTTTGGCGCCCCGGGTCGGGAATGGGAATGGCCGAAAGCAGCGCCCGGGTATAGGGATGCAGCGGGCGGCTGTACAGTTCTTCGGCCCCGGCCAGTTCTACCAACCGCCCCAGATACATTACCCCCACCCGGTCGCTCATGTGTTTGACCACATTCAAGCCGTGGGCAATAAAAAGATAAGTCAGCCCCAGCTGCTGCTGCAGATCTTTGAGTAGGTTGATGATCTGCGACTGGATGGATACGTCCAGGGCGGAAACCGGTTCGTCGCAGACCACCAGGGCGGGGCTTAAAGCCAGCGCCCGGGCAATCCCGATGCGCTGCCGCTGACCGCCGCTGAACTCATGGGGGTAGCGCAGAGCATGGTAGCTGCCCAGACCCACCAAATGCAACAGCTCATCCACCCGCCGGTTGATCTCGGCCGGACTGCCCAGGCCAAAGATGCGCATGGGTTCGGCAATGATTTCGCCTGCCGTCATCCGCGGGTTTAAAGAAGAATAGGGATCCTGAAAAACTATCTGCATATGCCGGCGCAGAGCCCGCAATTTGCTCCCGCGAACAGCGGTAACATCCTGTCCCTGAAAGAAAATCCGGCCGCCGCTGGGTTCCAGCAGGCGCAGAATCAACCGGCCGGTGGTGGACTTGCCGCAACCGCTTTCGCCCACCAGCCCCAGGGTCTCGCCCCGCCGGATGGCCAGGTTGACGCCGTCCACCGCCCGAACCACACCGCGCCGCCTGCTCCAGGCGGACTGCACCTCGAAATGCTTGCGCAAATCCTGGACTTCCACCAGGATTTCTCCGGCAGACTTCATTTCGATCCCTCCTCCCCGCCGATCAACCAGCAGCTCACCAGGCGTCCCGCAATGGGCTCCACCAGGGGCGGCACGGACCGGTGGCAAACCGGTTTGCTCTGTGAACAGCGCGGCGCAAAAGCACACCCGGGCGGCAGGTGCAGCAAGTTGGGCACGACACCTTCTATCGCTGTCAGGCGCTCCTGCCGGCCATACAGGCGGGGGATAGAGGCCAGCAGTCCCTGTGTATATGGATGGAGGGGTTCGGCAAACAGCTCCTCCACACTGGCCTGCTCCACCACCCGCCCGGCGTACATCACCACGGCCCGCCGGGCGGTTTCGGCCACCACGGCCAGATCGTGGGTGATCAAAATTACCGCCATGTGCAGTTTTTGCTGCAGTTCCTGGATCAGGTCCAGAATCTGGGCCTGAATGGTCACATCCAGCGCCGTGGTGGGCTCATCGGCAATCAACAGCTGCGGGTGACAGCACAGGGCCATGGCAATCATCACCCGCTGGCGCATCCCCCCGCTCATCTGGTGCGGAAAGTCGCGCACCCGTTTTTCCGGATCGGGAATCCCCGTCAGGCGGAGCATGTCCACTGCCTTCTCCAGTGCTTCCTTCTTGCCCAGGCCGCGGTGGATCACCAGGGACTCGGCAATCTGTTCCCCCACCCGGAAGACCGGGTTGAGCGAGGTCATGGGTTCCTGAAAAATCATGGATATTTTATTACCCCGCAGGTCACGCATTTCTTTTTCCGGCAGCTGCAGCAAATCGCGCCCCTCGAAGATGATCTCGCCACCGGTAATGCGGCCGGGCGGACTGGGCACCAGACGCATGATGGAGAGGGCGGTAATGCTCTTGCCGCTACCCGATTCCCCCACCACGGCCAGGGTTTCGCCGGGGAAGACGGAAAAGCTGACACCATTTACCGCCGGTACCACTCCGGCATCCAGAAAAAACCGGGTCTCCAGATTGTTAATTTTCAACAGCGGCTTCCTGATCAGCTCGTCCACCCCCTATTGCCGCAGGCGCGGGTCCAGCGCATCCCGCAAGCCGTCGCCCAGCAGATTGAATGCCAGTACCGTCAGTGTAATGGCCAGACCGGGGAAATACACCAGATGCGGCGCATTGAACAGATAGGCCCGTCCGGCCCCCAGCATGGTGCCCCATTCCGCATAGGGCGGCTGTACACCCAGCCCCAGAAAGCCCAGAGCCGCCGTATCCAGAATGGCAGTAGAGATGCCCAGAGTGGCCCGGACAATCAGCGGCGAAAGCACATTGGGCATAATGTGGCGGAAAATGATGCGCAGATCCGAACCGCCTATGGCCCGCGCCGCCTGGATATAATCGTTTTCCTTCACGGAAAGCACGGCGCCCCGCACAATGCGGGCATATTCGGGCACCGAAACAATACCGATGGCAATGATGGCGTTCTCAATTCCCCGCCCCAGCACGGCCATAAAAGCTATGGCCAGCAGCAAGGAGGGAAAGGCCAGCATAATGTCCATAAACCGCATGATCAAATTGTCCAGCCAGCGGCCGTAATAGGCCGCCACCGCCCCCAGAAAGCTGCCGGTTAGCAGCGCGATGCTCACGGCGATCAGACCCACGCGCAGCGAAATCCTCGCCCCGTAAATAATGCGGCTCAAAATATCGCGCCCCAGCTCATCGGTGCCCAGCCAGTGGGATGCGGACGGCCCTTTTAAAGCCAGACTCATTTCCCCCAGGTAGGGGTCGCAGGGCGCCACCCAGGGAGCCAGCAGGGCCACAGCCACCAGCACCAGTAGAAAGATCAAACTGGCCAGAGCGGTTTTATTTTTACGCAGCCGGCGCCAGAATTCCTTCCAGAACGAATACTGCTGGCCGGCCGCAGCATTTTCCCAACCCGGTTCTGCTGCTATGACCATAAAACTCTAACCCTTTCGTAATGCTCTTTATTTCGGTTTGCTCAGCAATCTCAGGAATAACGAATCCGCGGATCCAGAAAGGCGTACAGAAGATCCACCAGCAGGTTGACCACGACAAAAATAGTAGCAATCAGAATCACACACCCCTGCACCAGCGGGTAGTCCGCAGCCAAAATGGCATTCACCAGCAGACCACCGATGCCCGGCCAGGAAAAGACGGTTTCAGTGAGTACGGCACCGCCCAGCAGCGAACCCATTTGCAACCCCACCACGGTCACCACCGGAATAAGGGCATTGCGCAAAGCGTGCCGGTAAATCACCAGGCTCTCCACCAGACCCTTGGCCCGGGCGGTGCGCACGTAATCCTGGCGGATGACCTCCAGCATGGTGGAGCGGGTCATGCGGGCAATGATGGCCATGGAATAGGAAGCCAGGGCCAGTGCGGGGAGCATCAGGTGCTTGAAGGCACTGACAAAGGCCGCCCAGTTGCCGGTGAGCAGGGAATCCAGCAAATAGAGTCCGGTGATGCGGGCCGGTTCCATCCCAATATCAATGCGGCCAGCCACCGGCAGCCAGCCCAGCTGCACGGCGAAAAGCAGGATCAACATCAGGCCCAGCCAGAAAATGGGCATGGATACCCCCGCCAGCGCCCCCACCATGCTCAGGTAGTCAAAAATGGAGTACTGCTTCACGGCCGCAAGCACACCCACGAAGACACCCACAATGGTGGCAATAAGCATGGCCATAAAGGCCAGCTCAATGGTAGCCGGAAAGCGGGCCATGATCTCATCGGTCACCGGTGCCCGGGTCATCAGGGAGCGCCCCAGATCGCCGTGCAGCACCTGCCAGAGAAAACGACCAAATTGCACATACAGGGGATCATTCAAACCCAGTTCTTCCCGCAGCGCCTCGATCTGCTGGGTGGTGGCGTGCTGCCCCAGCATCAGGGCAGCCGGGTCGGTGGTAAACACATGCAGGACAACAAAAACAAAGATGCTCACCCCCAGCAGCACCGGAAAAAGCAACAGCAGGCGTCTAGCAATATAACTGGCCATAAGTGTTCTTCACTCCACATTTAATTTGCAACCCCGGGTGGCTGAACCACCCGGGGCTTGGGGGAACATGCTAGTTTTTGCTCACACCGCGCAGGAAGACCACGCCCGTGGGATGCAGGTTGAAATTGACCACATTGGGCCGGTAGGCCGCCATGTCCAGGCTGTGGCTGACATAAACCCAGGGGGCTTCTTCCAGGACAATCTTCTGTAAATCGTGATAAATCTGGGCCCGTTTGGCCGGATCCATGGTTTTGCGCCCTTCGGCCAGCAGTTTGTCCACCTGCGGATTGCTGTACTTGGCGGCATTCAGGCTGCCGGCGATTTCTTTGCTGTCAAAGAGGGACAGGAAATTGTCCGGGTCGCCGTTGTCACCAATCCAGCCATACAGGAACATATGGCCTTCCTGGGCCTTGAAGAGCACATCTTTGTATTCTTTCCAGGGATAGGTCTTGATGTCGCAGTTGATGCCCACCTTCAGCAGATCCTGCTGAATGGCGGCGGCCAGCTTCTCCCCGCCCACCGGGTTGTAGGGACGCGGGTTGGAGTAGGCCAGAATGGTGATTTTCTCGCCTTTGTAGCCGGCTTCTTTCAGCAAAGCCTTGGCTTTCTCCGGATCATAGCCAATGGGCTTGAGGTCGGACGCATAGCCGGGCATAAACTTGGGCAGCGGGCCGTTGGCCAGATCGGCCAGTCCCTGGTACAGGTAGTCCACCAGGTTCTGGCGGTTGATGGCATAGCTGACAGCCTGGCGCATCTTGACGTTGTTGAAGGGCGGCTTGTGGCACAGGAAGCCCACATAGTTGATGTTCATGCCGGGGTTCTTGATCAGCTTGAGGCCGCTTTGCTCCAGCATTTTGACATCGTTGGGGTCCACGCCATCCATCATGTCCACTTCACCGGTTTTGAGCTGGGAAGCCCGCACCGAGTTCTCCTTGGTGAACTTGAAGAAGACTTTGGCTGCCGCCGGCTTGTCGCCCCAGTAATTGTCATTGCGGGCCAGCTCAATCTGCTGCCCCTTGTCCCATTTGACAAACTTGAAGGGACCGGTGCCCACGGGATGCTCGATAAAGTCCTTGCCGTATTTCTGCACCGCCGCCGGGCTGACAATGGGCGCGGCCAGAGCCATAGCCATGTTGGCCAGGAAGGGAGCGTAAGGTTCATTCAGGATAAACTTGACCGTATACTGGTCCACCACTTCAACTTTTTGGACCGGTCCGAAAGTGAAGGATGCATAGGGCATATCATCGGTGCGGTTGGGGGGCAGCTGGCGTTCCACGCTGAACTTGACTGCTTCGGCGTTGAAATCGGTACCATCGTGGAATTTCACACCCTGGCGCAGCTTGAAGGTCCACTCCTTGCCATCGGGCGAGGAAGTCCACTCGGTAGCCAGACAGGGTTCCACTTCGGTGCTGTCAGGCTTGTAACGCACCAGACCCTCAAACACGTTCACAATAACCTTGGCCGATTCACCATCATCCACGAAAGCCGGATCCAATCCCCGGGGATCCGAACCCTGGGCATACACCAGCGTAATGTCTTTCGCCGGTGCTGCATTTTGAGCCTGCTGACCGCCGCACCCGGCCAGAGCCAGGGTCAGGGCCAGCAACAGCAATGCGGGCCAGAACCACTTCTTCAACATGCCTACCTCCTCGTTTATTTGGTTAATAAGTTGTTTATCTATGTAAACCCCGCAGGGGATTGACCGGATTTAAGCCCGGCGTCCGGCAGCTACCACTCCCCGGCGTACCAGATAACCGTGAAAATACATTTCGCCCAGCACAGTGAGTAAACCCACCACCAGCCAGCCAGCCGGGCTGACCGCTGCCGCCGCCCACACCAGGGGCATTTCCAGCACCACCAGCAGTGTAATGGCCACGTCGGCCAGCAGGGCTACCAGGTGGCCGAAACGGGGAAAGACCACCAGATCAGCGCTCAGATAAGCCGCTGCAGTCGCTAAAGCCGCCGCCACCACCGCCTGCCCGCTGCTCAATCCAGAAAAGAAAGGCAGGGAAAGACCCAGCGCCGGAGCGAAAAACAAAAATTTGGTCAACAGCGCCCCACCGTGCAATCGCCACCCCGCAGTCCGCCGCACCGGCGACATTTTCCGAACAACCTGCTCCGCCCGGGACCGTTTTCCTCCCCTGGACACAACTGTCATCTCCTTTCCCCTGCCAGCATCCCACCGTAAACAGCTAGCGGCCGGTTCCGGATGGCCCGGCCTCCGCCTTGCCGCCCAGCCAGTCCACCACACAGCCGGCGTTTTCTGCACCCAGATAAGCAATTAGTTTGTGCGCCAGTTCCACACCCAGCACCCACAGAGCAGCGGTGGTCAAATGTGCCGGCGCCACCGCATCGTACAGAATATTGCTGCGGGCGGGGAATTCATCGTCACCATCCCAGAATACCACCGCCAGGGGGATTTTGGGCAAGGCCGCAAAGGAAAAAGCCCGGTCGCCCATGGAAATGGGCCGGCCCCCCAGAGCGTGCGCCGCGGCATCCAGTTGCTCGAGCCGGCCGGCAAAAGCCCTGGCCAGAGGCTGCATGGCGTCAATCTTCAGCGGTTCATAGTGGTGAATTCCATCGGGCAGTTCCAGAAAGGAAAGCCACCGCCCCCGCGGCGGCAGGCCGCTGGATTGCACCAGATACTGCAAAATCAGCGTCCGGTCGTTGTAGGGTACTTCCCGCTGCGGCGCTGCGGCCAGTGCCACCTGCCCCCCGGAGGACACAGTATACACAGAACCCAAATAAGCGATTTGCAGACAGTCCTGTTCCGCTATGTACAACGCCCCGCTGCGCCGGGCCATCTCTTCCCGATCCAGGCCCAGGAATTGTTCCCGCGCCTCGGTGAAAGCAGTGAGTGGACTGCACATATTCATCCCACCTTCGGTTACCTGGCCAGCCAGATCAGCACCAGACCGGCTATAGTCACGAACACGATCAGTACCAGGGACAGACCGCCAAAATTATTCAGAGCGGTCAGGCGAACTCCGCTGTCCTCGGCTTTTTGCCGGAGCTCCCGGTAAACTTTCAGGCGTCCCAGCACATCCATAGCCAAACAATCGGCCAGATCGGGATCACCCCGGCGGGCCAGCATACTGTCCACCAGTATGCGGGAAAATTCCTGGCGCTCCGCAGCGGACATACTTTGATATACCTGCTGCAGGTAGGCCCGGAATTGCTTCTCCCGTGGTTTCATCCCGGAAAAATACATTTTTCTTTCCTGCCGGTCCAGTTGTTTAATGTTTTTCAGCAGAACACTTCGTTCGCCGTCCGACAGGTCGAAAGCCGCCTCCAGCAGTTGCACAATCCTTTCCGCCACATTGCTCCGCTCCCGGATAGCTGATGTTCAGCAATATTTATTTTATTTTCGCCATTCTGAAACAAATCCCTCTCCCAACAGCAAGCAACCGTTAAATATTATAGCAGGAATACCTGGATCCGTGATACCATCTCACCAATAACCATTTTCAGGCATAATCTGGG